>DATGLH010000094.1:0-4619 GCA_035294225.1 Trebonia sp. | reverse complement strand
GGCCGGCTTACGCGCCGCGGGCGGATCAGCCGGCCAGCGCGGATGCCCGCGGGAATGCCGGGGAAATCCGGCCCGCGGGAATGCCGGGGAATGCCGGGGGAATGGCCGCGCCCCGGTCGCGTGGCCGCCGGCCGCACCGATAGCGTTGGAAGGGATACAAGGAGGTACTCATGGCAGACCGTGCACCGCTTCCGTACGACTTCATGCCGCCCGTCCCGTCATTCACCGTGACCAGCGAGGACGTCGCGGACGGCAAGCAGATGAGCGACAAGCAGGTGTATAACAGCTTCGGCATGAGCGGGCAGAACATTTCGCCGCAGCTGTCGTGGTCGGGGTTCCCGGCGCAGACCAAGAGCTTCGCGGTGACCTGCTATGACCCGGACGCGCCCACGGGATCCGGCTTCTGGCACTGGGTGGTGGTGGACATCCCGGCGTCGGTGACGTCGCTGCCCGCCGGCGCCGGCTCCGCTTCCGGCGCCGGGCTGCCGAAGGGCGCGTTCCACGTGCGCAACGACTACGGGACCAAGGATTTCGGCGGCGCCGCGCCGCCGGCGGGCGACCCGCCGCACCGCTATGTCTTCGCGGTGCACGCGCTGGACGTGGAGACGCTCGGCATCGACTCCGACGTCACGCCCGCGATCGCCGGGTTCAACCTGCGCTTCCACACGATCGCGCGCGGGCTGCTCATCCCGGTTTACGGTCACTGACCGGCCGACGGCCCCAGCGGCGGCGGCTCGGCGCCGGTCCGGCTCGGCGCCGGTCCCCGGATCCTCGGCGTCAGTCCCCGGATTCGGGGACGGCGCCGAGCGCTTCCGGGTGCATGCGGCGGTAGTGCTCGGTGAGCACCGCGCTCGCCTCGCCGGGCCGGTAAGCGAGGGTACGCTGACAGATCTGGCAGCGTGTAACGGGCAGGCGCGTGACCGTTACCGGAAAGCGCCTGGTGGCTGAACTGGTCATTTGAGCTTCATGATGCCAGACAGGCCGGGATGATCACGACCCGGCCCCCGGCTAGTCGGGGCGGCCGGGGATGACGGCGCCGGTTTCGTAGGCGAGGATGACGGCCTGCACGCGGTCGCGCAGGTCCAGCTTGGCGAGCAGGTGGCCCACGTGGGTCTTGACCGTCGCCTCGCTCACCACCAGTTCCCTGGCGATCTCGGCGTTGCTGCGGCCGCGGGCGACCAGCCGGAGAATGTCCCGCTCCCGCGGGGTCAGCGATGCCAGCTTAGACGGCGCGGGCGCGGCCGCCGCCGGACGGCGGGCGAACGCCTCGATCAGCCGCCTGGTCACCGACGGGGCGAGCAGGGCGTCCCCGGCGGCAGCCACCCGGATGGCGGCGATCAGGTCGCCGCGCGGCGCGTCCTTCAGCAGGAAGCCGCTGGCGCCGGCGCGCAGCGCCTCATATACGTAGTCGTCCAGGTCGAAGGTGGTGAGGATGACGACCTTCGGCGCGCTGGGCAGGGCCGTGATCCGCCGGGTCGCCTCCAGCCCGTCCATCACCGGCATCCGGATGTCCATCAGCACCACGTCCGGCCGCTCGCTCGCCGCCAGTGACACCGCCCGCGCGCCGTCGGCCGCCTCCCCGGCGACCGCGAACCCGGCCGCCTCGAGGATCACGCAGAACCCGGCCCGGACCAGCTCCTGGTCGTCGGCCACCAGCACGCGCAGCGCCGTGGCCGCCATCGCACCGTCCACCACACCGCCTATCACACCACGGGCAGCCGGGCCGTGACGGCGAAGCCGCCGCGAGGCTGCGGGCCGACCGTCAGCGAGCCCCCGCAGGAGGCCACCCGTTCGGCGATACCCGCCAGGCCGAACCCGTTGGAGAGGCGGTCGCGTGCCGCGGGCGCCGGCTCCGCCCCGGGGCGCGCGCCCGTGTCGGTCACCCGGACCGTGACGGAGGATTCCTCATACAGCACGTCGACGCGGGCCTGCGATCCCGGCGCGTGCCGCAGCGCGTTGGTCAGCGCCTCCTGGACGATCCGGTACGCGGTCACGTCCACGCCCGGCGGCAGCGCCGCGGGCGAGCCGGACACGTTGCAGGTCACCGGGAGCCCGGCGCCGCGGACGGCGTCGAGCACCTCATCCAGGCGAGTCAGGGAGGCTGCCGGAGCCAGCCCGGTACGTTCGGGATGATCGGGATGATCGGAGGTGAACCGGAGCACCCCCAGCAGGCGGCGCAGCTCTATCATCGCCTGCCGGGCCGTCTCCGCGATCAGGTCCGCGGACTTGGACGCCGCGTCCGGGCGGTCCGGCAGCAGCGCGCCTACCGCCTCGGCCTGCACCGCCATCAGGCTGACGTGATGGGCGACCACGTCGTGCAGTTCCCGGGCGATCCGCACCCGCTCGGCTGCGGCGGCGGCGGCGGACCTGGCGGCGGCCGCGTTGAGTTCGGCCTCGGCCCGCTCGGCGCGGCGCGCCACCGCGGCCATGCTCTCGCGGCGGGCCCGGTTGAGCGTGCCCACCACCCAGGCGGTGCCGAAGATGAACGCCTGGACGATCGCGTCGTACGGCAGAGTGTGCCCGGGCAGCATCTCTGATCTCGCGACCCCGACGGCGACGAGGAGCACGACGATCCAGCGGACCGCCCGGCCGCTGCGGTCCGCGACCGTGGCGAACGCGATCGCGGGGGCGAGCGGCAGCGGCGCGTACCCGAACTGGAGCATGTCGTAGATGTTCCGCGGGATGCCCGAGCAGATCAGCGCGGGCACCGGCCAGCGGCGGCGCCAGGCGAGCGGGACGCACTGGGCGGCGACCAGGAACAGGGCCAGCCAGCTCGGGTGCATCTTCGACTCGTACGGCAGCAGCGACATCAGGTTGAGCATCGTGAGTGCCAGCGCCAGCCCGGTGTCCTGCACCAGCTCGCGGCGCCGCGCCGGCAGCGCGGCATACCACGCCGCGGCCCTGGCCGCCAGCGCCTGGCCGCGCGCCGCTCCTATCACGAGCTGATCGTAAGGCGGCGGGCGGTTCGCTAACCATCGTCCTGCGGCAGGAGACGCGAGTTCACCCGTCAGGCTGAGGAAGCCGCGGCCGGGCCGTCGCATGCGGCGCGGCCGGCCCGCGCGCACGGCTCTTTTCCTCTTCCCCTTCTTCCGAACGGACGGTGGCGACTGCCGTCACCGGAAACCGCTCCGGCCCGGTGGCGGCGGGGCACGGAAACTAGCCCTTCGTGAAGGACTCCAGTTCCTCGTCCACCGTGACGTGGCTGTTGCCGGCCCCGCTGCTGACCGCCTCGACCTTGACCGGACCGACACCCGGCGCGAACCACATCTTGAGCTGTTCGGTCACGGTGGTGCTCATGACGGAGATCTTCTCCGTCATGAGCACCACCGTCGCCTGATAGGTGCCCGCCGGCACGGTGACCGCCTGGGTGCCCGCGCCTTGCACCGTGATGTGCGCGGTGCTGCTGATCGTCTGCCCGGCCGCCTTGAGCGAGATCTTCAGGCTGGACTCCGACGGCTTGCCCGAGTCGATCACCGACGCGGGCGGCCAGACGACGCCGTTGCCGGACACCGTGAGCCCGCTGCCCTGCTGCGACAGGCCCAGCGGATAGGTGATCGAGCCGTCCGAGCCGAAGATGTAGGTCTCCTTGCCGCTCGTGTTCACGCTTGCGAGATGGTCTGTGGTGGTCATCGTGACCCGCTGGCCGTTCGCGACCGGCGTGATGGCGGTCATCTTGTTGATCGCGGTGCCGCTTTCGTCGTTGGATGTGACCTTGTATGTCCAGGTGTTGCCGAGGGCCACCGGGAACGGGACGGAAAACGACGTCGCCGTGGCCGCCGAGGCGGAGGACGTGGCTCGGGCGGCGGTTCCGGTAGCCGCGGCCTCGGTGGCCGTCGCGCTGCCGGAGCTGGCGGAGCTGCCACAGCCGACCAGCGCGAGCCCGGCCGCGAGGGCCGCCGCAGCCGTTGTGACGGCTGACACGGATGCTGGTGCCTGCCTGCTCATGAGGGTCTTTTCTCCCGTTCCTTGTCTCGTGGTTCGTGTCCGGCACAGTAGAACACCAGTCCGGGCCGGCGCGCAGGCTATTCGATCCTGTTCTATCCAGTTACGCGGTCGCCGCAGGCGGCGGCGTCGTAGCCCGGCAGGCTGGCCAGCTGGGCCAGCAGCCACGGTGACGTGAGCACCTTCAGCAGGCCCTGCACCTCCCGGGAGCCGAGGTGCGCGCCGGGCAGGACCAAGTCGAACCGCTCGTCGGCCAGCGGCACGAACCCCAGGCCGTACGCCCGGGCGGCAGGCTCGCTCGCCACGCCCGCGTCGGCGAGGCCCGCCGCGACCGCGCTCGCGACCTGGAGGTGGCCTGCCGCCCGGGTGCCGTAGCCGGGGAGCTCGGCCGCGTCCAGGCCGAGCCGTTCCCGCTCGCGGTCGAGCAGGCGGCGTGCCTCCGCACCGGGCTCGCGGTTGACCAGGCGCAGCCGGTGCCTGACGATGCCGTCCAGCCCGGCGATGGTGCCGGTGAGCTCTGGGCGGATGACGAGGCCTTCCCGCCACGCGGTGAACCCAACCGCCTCCGCGCCGCCGGGCAGTTGGCTGGCGGCGGTGGCGTTGTAGCCGCCCCCGGAGTCCCGCAGGTGCACGCCGGCCACGTGCACCAGCCCGGCGGCGGCTAGCCGCAGCGCCTC
>DATGLH010000093.1:0-82202 GCA_035294225.1 Trebonia sp. | reverse complement strand
GCAGCCCCTCCTCGATCGCATACTCATCCAGCTCGTTGACCACCCCCTCCGGCCCGGCCCGGTCAACCGTGCCATCCTGGCGCAGCCTCCGCTCCGAAGCGGTATCCGGCACCTGCTTAACACAGACCACGATATTCATGGACGACGCTGCCCTCCTGCGCGATGGAGACCTTCCCTCACGCGTACTCTATGTTACTCACTAGTAGCCAGTGAGCGCTCGGCCGCCTCTACCACGTTAGCGAGCAGCATCGCACGGGTCATCGGGCCGACCCCGCCGGGCATCGGGGCGATCCAGCCGGCGACCTCGGCGACGTCCGGCGCGACGTCGCCCACCAGGCCAGCCTCGGTGCGGGTGATGCCGACGTCGAGCACGGCAGCGCCCGGGCGGACCATGTCGGCGGTCAGCAGCCCCGGCCGTCCCGCCGCGACCACGACGATGTCGGCGGCGCGCGTGTGCGCGGCGAGGTCCTTCGTCCCGGTGTGACACAGCGTCACCGTCGCGTTCTCCGACCGCCGGGTGAGGAGCAGCCCGAGCGCGCGGCCCACGGTGATGCCGCGGCCCACCACGGTGACCTCGGCGCCCGCGATCTCCACGCCGTACTGGCGCAACAGCACCACGATGCCGCGCGGCGTGCACGGCAGCGGGCCCTCCTCGCCGAGGACGAGCTTGCCGAGGTTGACCGGGTGCAGGCCGTCCGCGTCCTTCGCCGGGTCCATCAGGTGCAGCACCCGCTTCTCGTCCAGCCCGGCGGGCAGCGGAAGCTGGACGATGTACCCGGTGCACGCGGGGTCGGCGTTCAGTTCCGCGACCGCCTCCTCCACCTGGGCCTGCGTGGCGTCGGCCGGCAGGTCGCGGCGGATCGACGCGATGCCCACCTGGGCGCAGTCCCGGTGCTTGCCCGCCACGTACGCGTGGCTGCCCGGGTCGTCCCCGACCAGGATCGTGCCAAGCCCCGGCACGACACCGCGCGCGGCCAGCGCGGCCACCCGCTCCTTCAGATCCGCCCGTACCCGCGCGGCGGTCGCCTTGCCGTCCAAGATGGAAGCGCTCAAAGAGGACTCCTAGTGGTAGAAGTGCCGGACCCCGGTGAAGTACAGCGTCACGCCCGCCGCTTGCGCGGCGGCCACCACGCTGTCGTCCCGGACGGAGCCGCCCGGCTCGACGACCGCGCGGACACCCGCTTCCGCGAGTATCTCGAAACCGTCAGAAAACGGGAAGAACGCGTCAGAGGCGGCCACAGATCCGGCCGCCCGGTTTCCGGCCCTGGCCACAGCCAGCCGCGCCGAGTCCACCCGGTTCACCTGGCCCATGCCCACGCCGACGGAGGCGCCGCCGGACGCGAGCAGGATGGCGTTCGACTTCACCGCGCGGCACGCGCGCCAGGCGAACGCCAGGTCGGCGAGGACCGCGGGGCCGGCCGGGGCGCCTGCCTTCAGCTCCCACCGCTCCGGGTAGTCGCCGGGGGCGTCGATCAGGTCGGCCGACTGCACCAGCATCCCGCCGCTCACCTGACGCCACTCCCGGAGCTCCGGGCGGGCGGGCGGCGGAGCGCAGCGGAGCAGCCGGATGTTCTTCCACCTCCCGGAGAGGATCTCCAGCGCCTCCGGTTCGAAGTCCGGCGCGATCACCACCTCGGCGAACCCCTCGGTGACCTGCTCGGCCATCCGCGCGGTCACCACGTCGTTGGCCGCTATGACGCCGCCGTAGGCGGACACCGGGTCGCACGCGTGCGCCTTGGCGTGCGCGTCGGCGATGTCGGTCCCGATCGCGATGCCGCACGGGTTCGAGTGCTTGATGATCGCCACGCACGGCTCGCCGAAGTCGTAGGCCGCGCGCCGCGCGGCGTCGGCGTCGACGTAGTTGTTGTAGGACATCGCCTTGCCGTGCAGGACCTCGGCGCTGGCGATGCCGGAGCCGCCCGCTTCCGTTCGGGGTGACGATGTGTAAAGCGCCGCCTGCTGGTGCGGGTTCTCCCCATAGCGGAGCACCTCGGAGCGGGTCCACACGGCGGCGGCGATATCCGGCCAGCCGGTCCGCTGCGCGGTCTCGTCCGGCGCGTAGCTGGCGGCGAACCAGGACGCCACCGCGGCGTCGTAGGCGGCGGTGTGCGCGTACGCGGCGGCCGCCAGGCGGCGGCGTTCCGCGCTCGTGAAACCGCCCTCGGCCAGCGCCTTGAGGGTTTCGGGGTACTGGCCGGGGCTGGTCACGACCGCCACGCTGCCGTGGTTCTTGGCGGCCGCGCGGACCATCGCCGGGCCGCCGATGTCGATCTGCTCGATCGTCTCGTCCGGGCCCGCGCCGGACGCGACCGTCTGCTCGAACGGGTACAGGTTGGACACGAGCAGCTGGAACGGCTCGATGCCGAGCTCGCGTAGCTGCGCCTCGTGCGCTGGGTTGGCCATGTCGGCGAGCAGGCCCGCGTGCACCCGCGGGTGCAGGGTCTTGACCCGGCCGTCCAGGCACTCGGGGAAGCCGGTGAGGTTCTCTACCCTGGTGACCGGGACGCCGACCGCCTCGATGGTCCTCGCCGTGGTGCCGGTGGAGACGATCTCCGCGCCCGCGTCGTGCAGCCCGCGGGCCAGGTCCGCGAGGCCGCTCTTGTCATAGACGCTGATCAGCGCCCGCCTGATCGGAATCCGAGTCAACTGCCGATCCTCACTTTCCTGCCCGAGCCGCCGCCCGCGGACCAGCCCTCGCGGGCCATCCTGCCCACCGTGTCGACGAGCAACGCGCGTTCGGCGACCTTGATGCGCTCGTGCAGCGTCGCCACGTCGTCATCGTCGCGCACCGGCACGCACGCCTGCGCGACCACCGGGCCCGCGTCCACGCCCTCGTCCACCAGGAACACCGTGCAGCCGGTCACCTTGACCCCGTACTCGAGGGCGTCCCGCACCCCGTGCATGCCAGGGAACGACGGTAGCAAGGCGGGATGGGTGTTCAGGCACCGGCCTTTGAAGCGGCCGAGGAACGCCTTGCCGACGAGCTTCATGAAGCCCGCGCAGACGATCAGGTCCGGCTCGTATTCCTGGCACCTGTCCGCCAGCGCCTGGTCCCAGGCCTCGCGGGCCGGGAAGTCCCTGACCTTGAGGACGAAGGCCGGGATGCCGGCCCTGGCCGCGCGGCCGAGCGCGCCGATGCCGTCGCGGTCGGCGCCGACCGCGACGACGGCCGCGCCGTACGCTGGATCCGCGCAGGCGTCGATCAGCGCCTGCAAGTTCGTCCCCTCGCCGGAGACGAGCACGACCAGCCTGGCGGGCCTTTCTTTCATGGCAGCCACCCTAATCGGTGCGGCAGAATGGAACGCGATGGCCAGACCCACCGACGAGCAGCGGCCCTCTCCCCCTTCCCGGCCGCCGCTGTACCCGCATCCCGGGGGAGGACCACCGCGCCCGCCGGCGGACCCGGCCTTGCAGCAGCGGGTCTGGGCGGCGCTCATGCTGGCCCTCATCAGCCTGTTCGCCATGATGATGATCGGCAACGTGCAGCGCGGCGTGTATGTCGTCGCGGTCGCCCTGGTCATCGCCGCGGTCGCGTTGTGGCTTTCGATCTCCGCCATGTCCCGCGCCCGCCGCGGCGGCAGCGGGCGTCCCCGCGCCGCGGTCCTGGCCGCCATCCTCGGCGCGGTGGGATTCGGGTTCAGCGCGGTCGTCCTGGCGGGGTTCGCGATGTTCTGGCCGCAGCTGACGCAGTACTCCAACTGCCTGTCGGGCGCCAACACGGTCGCCGCCCAGCAGGCCTGCCAGCAGCAGCTCAGCAACTCGGTGGGCGCCGAGATCGCCGTCCTCGGCGGCTGACCGCGGCTGACCCCGCCCCTGCCGGGGCCCCGCCCGGCTTGACCGTGTGCTTCCGGGCGGGTATCGCGCCGGAGCGCAGCCAGGTGCGGCAAGGACGGGCGCGAACCTCACTGGTCCCGGTCGGCCGCCCAGGGGTCATAGTAGATGCGGTGCCCGCCCGCGTCGCCGTCCTCCAGGTGGTGACCCGCCAGCGCCGACTCCCGCGCCAGGGCGGCGCCGCCGGCGGCGAGGCGGCGGATGCGGCGGATATGGCGGCGCAGCAGCAGCCAGTTGGCGGCCCCGGCGACCAGCGCGGCGGTCACCCCCACCTCCAGGACCGCGACCAGCCCGGCCTCGGCGCCGGCCGGCCCCACCGCCGCGAGCCGGCCCGCGCCGAGCGGGCCGCCGGAGAACTTCGCGCCGAACCCGATGACCACCGCGGCCAGCGTCCCCGTCAGCAGCCCCCACAGCGGTGCCGCCTCCAGGAACGGCGTCGGTGCGATCCGCACGGTCATCAGGCCGGCGAGCGCGCCTGCCAGATACGGCACCGCCAGCACGAAGAACCCTAGCCACGCCGGGAACGCCGGGCCCGTCCCGGTCGGCAGGGCGGCGAGCGCGGGAAACGCGGGAACCGGGCCAAGCGCGGACCCGGACGGCGAGACCGCGGTGCCGGTTCCGAACGAGAACCCCGGCCCGAGCATGTAGGCGATCGCCCAGATGACGGAGTTGGGCAGGTAGCTGAGCCCGGCCAGCAGCAGCAGCGCGGACCCGCCGGCCCCCGGGGAGAGGGCGGCCACCGCCTTGCGGTAGGCGGTCAGGTGAACCGCCAGCGATGCCCCGGCCAGCAGCGCGCCGCAGGCGGTCAGCACCGCGAGCGCCGCCACCATGCCCAAGATCACCGAGCGCGGCCGGGGCGCCACCCGCGCGGCCAGCCTGCGCCACGGCGCGAGGCCGCGCGCCGCGCCGAACCCGCTGGCCACCAGCGCGACCAGGAAGCCGGCGCAGACCGCCTGCCACAGCGACGGCGCCGCGGCCGGGGTCCGGCTCGCCACGGCGACGGCACCGGTGAACAGCGTGTAAGGGAGCGCGATCGCCAGTGCCGCGTAGCCCACATGCCGCAGCTGGGTCACGTGGCCCGTGCTGGTCATCCAGCGCCCCGCCCGTTCGATCAGCGCGCCGGGCAGCAGGACCAGGCCGAGCGGCAGCAGCCCGATCCGGCCGACGCCATGGACGGTCACCTCGACATGGTGCGCGACCAGCCACAGCAGGCCGGCTGAGCGCAGCACGCCCGACAGGCCGCCGCCCACGCCGACGTGCGGCGCGGTGATCCAGCCGATGGCGGTGAGCGTGACGAGGACCGCGAGCCCGCCGCCCGCCGCCGCCAGCGCGGCGCGGCCGCCCGCCATGAGCATGGCCCGGCTCGGCACGGTGATCCCAGGGGCCGGCGCATCGCTCACATCGCCCATCCTGGCAACCGCCGGGGCAAACGGCACGGCGCCACGCCGCGCGGCGCGGCGCCGCTGAGAGTCAGCTCACACCGGTGCCCTCGGCGACCTGAGCGGCGCCTGGCAATGGGCAAGGGCTACGCTGCATGTGGGCGCCGTTTGTCATGCGGCGACATCCAGACGCGAAGCAACGGACCGAGATCGGACCCCCAGTGGACCTGTTTGAGTATCAGGCTAAGGAGCTTTTCGCCGAATACGGCGTTCCGGTGCCGAAAGACAAGGTCGCCAATACCGCCGAAGAGGCGCGGGAGATCGCCACCGCGTTCGCGGCCGAAGGCAGCCCTCAAGTCGTGGTGAAGGCGCAGGTGAAGACCGGCGGCCGCGGCAAGGCCGGCGGCGTCAAGCTGGCCGACGGGCCGATGGACGCCTATGAAAAGGCCCAGCGCATCATCGGCATGGATATCAAGGGTCACACCGTACACAAGGTGCTGATCGCCGAGGCGACGGACATCAAGTCCGAGTACTATCTGTCGTTCCTGCTTGACCGCGCGAACCGCACGTTCATGTCCATCTGCTCCGTCGAGGGCGGCATGGAGATCGAGGAGGTCGCGCACAGCAACCCGGACGCGATCGCCCGCGTCCCGATCTCCCCGCTGACCGGGGTGGACCGCGCGAAGGCCCTGGAGATCGTCAAGGCCGGCCGGATCCCGGACGAAGCCGCCGAGCAGGCCGCGGTGCTCGCCGAACGGCTGTGGGCCTTGTTCGCCGACGAGGACGCGACCCTCGTCGAGGTGAACCCGATGGTGCTGACCCCGGACGGCCGGGTGCTGGCCCTTGACGGCAAGGTGACGCTGGACGACAACGCCGCGTTCCGCCAGGACCACCAGCGGTTCGCCGACGCGACCTCCGCCGACCCGATCGAGGCGCGGGCCAGGGAAAAGCACCTCAACTACGTGAAGCTGAACGGCGAGGTCGGCATCATCGGCAACGGCGCGGGCCTGGTGATGTCCACGCTGGACGTGGTGGCGTACGCCGGGGAGTCGTGCGGCGGTATCCGGCCGGCGAACTTCCTCGACATCGGCGGCGGCGCGTCGGCCGAGGTCATGGCCAGCGGCCTGGAGATCGTGCTGTCCGACCCCGGCGTCCGGTCGGTGTTCGTGAACGTCTTCGGCGGGATCACCGCGTGCGACGCGGTGGCCAACGGGATCGTGTCCGCGTTCAGCATGCTGGCGGCGCGGGGCGAGCAGGTGGACCGGCCGATCGTCGTCCGGCTGGACGGCAACAGCGCGGCGGAGGGACGGCGCATCCTGCGGGAAGCGGACCTGCCCGGGGTCGAACAGGTGGACACGATGGACGGCGCGGCGCGCCGCGCGGCCGAGCTGGCCGCCGCGAAGGGAGCATGAGGTGGCGATCTTCCTGACTGCCGAGAGCCGGGTCATGATTCAGGGCATCACCGGCTCCGAGGGGCGCAAGCACGGCGCGCGGATGCTCGCCGCGGGCACCAACGTGGTCGGCGGCACCAACCCGAAGAAGGCGGGCCAGAGCATTGAGCTGAACGGACGGCCGGTTCCCGTCTTCGGCACGGTGGCTGAGACGATGGCGGCGACCGGCGCGGACGTATCCGTCGTGTTCGTCCCGGCCGCCGGCACCAAGGCCGCGGTCATCGAGGCGATCGAGGCGCGGATCCCGCTGTGCGTCGTGATCACCGAGGGCATCCCGGTGCACGACACCGCCGAGTTCTGGGCACGCGCCGTCGAGGCGGGCAACGCCACGCGCATCGTCGGCCCGAACTGCCCGGGCATCGCCTCCCCCGGCAAGTCCAACGCGGGCATCATCCCGGCCGACATCACCAGCGAGGGCCGGATCGGCCTGGTGTCCAAGTCGGGCACGCTGACCTACCAGATGATGTACGAACTGCGGGACATCGGCTTCTCCACCTGCGTCGGCATCGGCGGCGACCCGGTCATCGGCACCACGCACATCGACTGCCTCCAGGCGTTCGAGGACGACCCGGAGACGGCGGCGATCGTGATGATCGGCGAGATCGGCGGCGACGCCGAAGAGCGGGCCGCCGCGTTCATCGAGCAGAAGGTGACCAAGCCGGTCGTCGGCTATGTCGCCGGGTTCACCGCGCCCGAGGGCAAGACGATGGGCCACGCGGGCGCGATCATCTCCGGCTCCTCCGGCACCGCCCAGGCGAAGAAGGAGGCGCTGGAAAAGGCGGGCGTCCGCGTCGGCAGGACCCCCAGCGAGACGGCCGCGCTGGTCCGCGAGATCATGCGCCCGGCCTAGCCCTCTCGTCAGCGCCGTGCTGGGCCCCCGCCGCGCCGCGTCAGGCGGCGCGGCGGGGGCCCAGCGCTTCCAGGACCCAGGCGACGATGTCGGTGGTGGGCGTGCCCGGGGTGAAGATCTTGGCCACGCCCATCTGCGCGAGCTGGGGGATGTCGGCGTCCGGGATGATGCCGCCGCCGAACACCACGATGTCCGCGGCGTCCTGCTCGTTGAGCAGTTCGATGAGGCGGGCGAAGAGCGTCATATGAGCGCCGGACAGCACCGAAAGGCCGATCGCGTCCACGTCCTCCTGGATGGCGGCCGCCACGATCTGCTCCGGTGTCTGGTGCAGGCCGGTGTAGATGACCTCGACGCCGGCGTCGCGCAGCGCGCGCGCCACTACCTTCGCGCCCCGGTCGTGGCCGTCCAGTCCTGCCTTGGCCACGATGACGCGGATCCTGCCCGATGTATCTGCCACAGTGCCTCCCGGAATCAGGGTAGCGGCGGCACCGGCGGTCAGTACACGCAGGGAATCCCGTACGGCGCGTTCGGCTTGACCGTCACGGCGCCCCCGTTGGCACCGTTGCTCTGGGACGGGTTGAGCGCGGAGCTGGACGGCGACGGCGAGCCAGCCGAGGCAGCGGGCGGCGAGCCGGACGCCGGCGAGGGCGATGTGAGCGCCGCCGGGACGGCGGTGGCGTCCGTCCCCAGCAGCACCTCCACATGGCCGGCGGCGACGGTGGAGTCCGGGCTGGCGGTCACGTCCGTGAAGTACCCGGCGATCTTCTGCGCGGCGGCCGCGGCCCCCGCGCCGTAACGGACTTCGGTGGACGACTGGACGGGGATGTTGCCGACCTTACCCGCCTTGTAGCCGACGGCGGCCAGCGCCTGCGATAGCTGCCCGGCCAGCCCGGAGGTGTACCCGCCGTTGTAGATGTCCACCGTGGTCGCCCCCGGGGACAGCGTGCCGGACGCCTTCTGGCCGGCCGCCGCGGTCCCGGCCGGTTTCGCCGGCCCCGGCTGGGAGGGCGCCGGCGGGTAGAACGCCTCGTTCACCACCTGCTTGATGTAGGCCGGGTTGATCACGTTGGCGGCCTGGCCGTCGATGGTCTGGTACCCCGTGATCGGCAGCGTGCGGAAGGTCAGGTTCTTGCCGGTCAGGCTTCTCATCTCGGAGAGGAAGTCCAGCAGGTTCCAGTCGCGGTCGGTGATCAGGTACTGCTTGGCGACCGTCAGCAGGGACGACAGCTGGCCGAGGTCGGCGAGCACACCCTGGGTCTTCAGCTTCCAGATCACGTAGTCGATGACCGCCTGCTGGCGGTGGGTGCGGTCCAGGTCGCCGTTGGCGAGGTTGTCCCGCTCCCGGACGAACGCCAGCGCCTGCGCCGCGTCCAGGTGCTGGTAGCCCACCTTGAGGTGGGCGCCGGAGTTGGCGTCAGTGAGGTTCCGGCCGCCGTCCTCCGATTTCACGCACACCTCGATGCCGTCGAAGACCCTGGCCAGCTCGTAGAACCCGTCCAGGTTGAGCTCGGCGAAGTGGTCGATGCGCACCCCGGTCAGCGCCTCGACGGTCTGGATCTCGGCGAGCCGCCCGGCCTCGTTGCCCTGGTACGCGAGCTCGTCCTGGCTGAGGTGCGCGCCCGCGAGCTGGCTTTCCTTCGCGGCCATGGCGAAGCCGTACGCCTGGTCGATCTTGCCCTGCGCCTGTCCGTCGTAAGGCTGGGGGAAGGTGACCCAGTCATCGCGCGGGATGGAGAACGCGACCGCCTTCTGCCCGCCGGCGAAGATGTGCACCAGGATCAGCGTGTTGGTCGCGTTGCCGCCGACCGAGCCGATGTGCATGATGTCCTCAAGGCCCCGGGGCAGCGGCTCGCCGTTCCAGTAAGTGCGGCTCTCCAGGCCCATCAGCAGGATGTTCATCGCGCCCACCGACGCCCCGCCGGAGATCACGCTCGATCCGCCGATGCTGGCGACCTGGCTCTTCACGTAGTACGCGAAGCCGCTCGCGACCATGACCAGCGAAGCGAAGGCACAGCACAAGGCATATCCGGCCTTGCCGGCTATCGCCGCGCCGCCGCGCGCCCCGAACATGGAGTGTCTCCTCCGCCGTGGACCCAATCACCGCTGCGGCGTAGGTTACCTGGCGAAGCTGAAAGCACCCTGAGTTGTAATGACGCCGTTCGAAATAACCGGGCACCGGCCGCAGATGGTAGTTCTACGGTCACTTTGACGGTATTTCCGGGCAGCCGGCGGCCGGCCGCGCGGGCTGGCCGGGCTTGATTAGGGCGAACTTAGGTATCCATGCACTAATCTCAGCAGCAATGACGACATCACCCGGGCAAGAGCCCCGAACAGGCCCCGCGCGCGGCGGCCCCGCCCGCTCCGCGCCGCGCGGGGCTGATTCCGGCTGGCCGCCGGGTGATCCGAACGGCTACCCCGGCGCCGCGCCGGGCCCGGCCGGGTGGGGCCGGAACGGCCCCGGTCCCGGCCAGGGGACGGGGAGCCAGCGCCCCCGCGGCCCCGGCGGACATGTTCCCCTCGACCGGGTGCCACGCAGAGACGACCGCGGTCCGGGTGATCCCCGCCGTGGTCCGGGGGCCCGCGGCCCGGACCCGCTGGGCCCGCCCGGCCGCGGCGGGCGGGCCGGGCGCGGCGGCATCGGATTCGGCCAGCCGGACGGGCCGGGCGGCAGGGAGCGGGGGGCCGCCGCCCCGCCGGGAGGGCCAGCCGGGCTCCGGGCGGGTCCGGCGCTGCGCTGGATGGGCAGGCTGTCCACCCGTACCGCCTGCTGCGTCCTGCTCGCCGCCACCCTGCTGGGGGTGGCCGGCACCGTGGCGACCAAGAGCGAGCCGGGCTTCCTGCTGGGCTTCTTGGTCCTCGTGGGCTCGGTCATCGCCACGCTCGGCATCTGGCGCGGCGCCCTTTACATGGTATTTCCGCTGCCCGCCCTCGCCAATTTCATCGGGGCCGTGGTGACCGGGGCCATCCACGACCGCGGTATCGACACCTCCAAGACGGAGCTCGGCGCGAGCTTCCTGCAATGGATCGCCAACGTCTTCTTCTGGATGTGCGCGGCCACCATCCTCGTCGTGGTGGTCGCCTGCGCCCGGTGGCTGCTCGGCAGGCTGCTTGTCGCCGGCCAGTTCGAGATGTCCGCCGCCCGGCCCGGCGTCCGCCGCCCGGGCGGCGCTGCGGCACCGGGCGCGGCACCAGGCCGGCCCCCGGACCGTGGCCAGCGTCCGCGGCTCCCGGGCGGCGAACGCGACCCATGGGGCGCGCCCGGTCCCCGGGATGATCCGGGTCCCTGGGATGGTCCGGCCGGTACCGGCTTCCCAGGCCCCCCGCGGGCGAACCGGGATCCGCGCGACGGCCGTGACGCCTGGGGCGGCCGCCGGCCCCCAGGCCCGCGGCCGCCGGGCAGCGGCCCGCTGCCCGGCGGCTTCCCGCCGGACCATCCTCCCCGCCGGGGCCAGCCGGACCCGTGGGCCGGGCAGGGGCCCGGGGGTGCCCGGGACCCGCGGCCCGGCCGGGATCAGCGGAACCCGCGCGACCCGTGGGCCCAGCGCTGAAGCCTCCGGCCCACGGGGGGGCGGCAGACGGCGCGCCGGCGGCGTTACAGCTTCTCCGGCGGGGCACAGCGCGTTACAGCTTCTCCAGCGGGGCATAGCGGAGCACCAGGTGCTTGACACCGTACTCGCCGCCGAAGTCGATCTTCGCTTCGGCCTGGTCGCCGTACCCGTCGGCGGACACCACCGTGCCGAGGCCGAACTTGTCGTGGGTCACCCGGTCCCCCGGCGCCAGGACCGGCACCGCCCGGTTGCCCACCGAGGCCACCCCGGGCCGCGAGGCCATCCGCTCCGACGCCGGCGAAGAGGCCGCGGCGGCGGCCATCGCGTCGCGCTTCCACTCGATCAGCGATGACGGGATCTCGGACAGGAACCGGGACGGGGTGTGGAACGCCGGGCGGCCCCACCAGTTGCGGGACGCCGCGCGGGTCAGGTAGAGCCGCCGCATGGCACGGGTGATCCCGACGTAGGCGAGCCGCCGTTCCTCCTCCAGCTCGCGCTGGCTGGTCAGCGACCGCTGGTGCGGGAATACCTCCTCCTCCATGCCGGTGAGGAACACCACGGGGAATTCCAGGCCCTTCGCGGTGTGCAGCGTCATCAGCGTCACCATGCCGCCGTGATCGTCCCCGTCCGGGATCTCGTCCGCGTCGGCGACCAGCGCGACCCGCTCGAGGAACTCCGCGAGCGTGCCGTCCGGCGCGCTGCCGTCGAACTCGCGCGCCACCGAGACCAATTCCTGCAAGTTCTCCACCCGTGTCGCGTCTTGCAGGTCCGGCGAGGTCTCCAGCGAGAGCTGGTAGCCGGTCCGGTCGAGCACCGCCTCGACAAGCTCGGCGACCGGCCCGCCGGCGGCGGCCTGCTCCCGCAGGTCGTCGATCAGCGCGTTGAACCCCGCGATCGCCGCGGCCGACCGGGCCGCCAGGCCCGGCACGTCGTGCGGCGAGCGCAGCGCCTCGGCGAACGAGATGCGCTCGCGCGCGGCGTAGGCGGCCACGTATTCCCCGGCCCGCTCGCCGATGCCGCGCTTGGGCACGTTGAGCACCCGGCGCAGGGACACCTCGTCCGCGGGGTTGGCGATCAGCCGCAGGTACGCGAGCAGGTCGCGGACCTCGCGCCGCTCGTAGAACCGGACGCCGCCGACCACCCGGTACGGCAGGCCGACGCGGATGAACACTTCCTCGAACACCCGGGACTGCGCGTTCGTCCGGTAGAAGACCGCCACCTGGCCGGGGGTCGCCTCGCCTTCGTCGGTGAGCCGGTCCACCTCCCCGGCGACGAACGCCGCCTCGTCGTGCTCGTTGTCGGCGACATAGCCGACGATCGGCGGGCCGGCGCCCGCATCGGACCACAGGTTCTTCGGCTTGCGGCCCGGATTGCGCGACACCACCGCGTTAGCCGCGCTCAGGATGGTCTGCGTAGACCGGTAGTTCTGCTCAAGCAAGATCACCGTCGCGTCCGGGTAGTCCTCCTCGAACTCGACGATGTTCCTGATCGTCGCGCCGCGGAAGGCGTAGATCGACTGGTCCGCGTCGCCCACCACGCACAGCTCGGACGGCGGGACATCCTCGTCGGAGTCGGGTGAGCCGCCGGAGTCGGCCTCATGCGTTCGGGATGCGAAAAGCGGGGAACCGCCCGAGACGAGCTCGCGGACGAGGACGTACTGGGCGTGGTTCGTGTCCTGGTACTCGTCCACGAGCACGTGCCGGAAGCGGCGCCGCCAGCAGCGCGCGACCTCGGGGAATGCCTGGAACAGGTTGACCGTGACCATGATCAGGTCGTCGAAGTCCATCGCGCCCGCCGCGGCCAGGCGGCGCTGGTATTCCGCGTACGCCTCGGCGACCGCCTTTTCGCGTGCCGTCCGGGCGCGTGCCGCGAACGATTCGTGGTCGACCAGCTCGTTCTTGGCGTTCGAGACCTGCGCCGCGACCGCCTTCGGCGGGTACTGGCGCGCGTCCAGGTCCAGTTCCCGGCAGACCAGGGCCATCAGGCGCTGCGAATCGGCCGCGTCGTAGATCGAGAAGTTCTGCGGGTAGCCGAACCGCCTCGCCTCCCGGCGCAGGATCCGGACGCACGCGGAGTGGAACGTCATCACCCACATCGACCGCGCGCGGCGGTCCCCGACCAGCTGCGCGACGCGGGCCGCCATCTCGGCGGCCGCCTTGTTCGTGAACGTGATGGCCAGGACCTCGCCCGGCGAGACCCCGCGTTCGGCCAGCAGGTAGGCGATCCGGTGGGTGAGGACCCGCGTCTTGCCCGAGCCTGCCCCGGCCACGATCAGCAGCGGGCCGCCGGCGTGCACGACGGCAGCGCGCTGCTGGGGGTTGAGGCCGTCAAGAAGAGCCGGCTGGTCTCCGCCGCCGGGCGGCAGCCGGTGCGTCGCGGTCGAGGGCATGGTGCCCAGCCTAGGCGCACCGGCCGACAAACGCGGGCCGCCGGGTGGCCGTGTCGGCCCCGCAGGGCTGCGACCAGCAGATATTAAGAAACAAATTGTACCGATTTGGCTACGATCTAGCCTCATGCGCGATATCGTTGCTTGGCTTTGCCCGCAACCGCAGGGGGTCTTCTCATGGGATCGCGCGGTCGATCCATCCGGCTCACAATCTACTTCCTGGTAGCCATCCCGCTGATCACGATGATGGGCCTGTTCGCCTATGTCGCGTACACATCCGTCACCAACTTCCAGAACCTGGACCGCGCGCCGGGCCTGATCAAGGCCACCTCTGAGCCGATAACCCGGTTCGTCAGCCTCCTGCAGGCCGAGCGCCGCGCTGCTGTCGTCTACCTCTCGCGCCCGGACACCGCGAACGGCAACGCCTACCAGGCGTCGGTCATGGCGACCAAGGCCGGCGAGCTGCCGCTCGAGGCCGCGCTCGACTCGCCCGGCACGAAGTCCAGCGCCAACGCTCAGGAAACCGCCGCCATCACCAGGTGGGCCGGCGAGATCAACGGCATGACCGGGCTCCGCGCCGGGGTCACCGGGAAGGAACTGGCCCCGCTGGCCGCGTTCGCCGCCTACACCAAGATCATCACCGACCAGGACTCGGTGTTCCAGGCCGAGGCGGCCAGCATGACCGACACGACCGCGTCGAGCCAGGGCCTCGGGCTGATCTCCACCGTCAACGCCCGCGAGGACCTGGACGAGCAGGACGCGGTGCTGGCCGGGGCGCTCGCGTCGGGAACGCTGGCCCCGGAAGGACGGGTGGCGTTCAACCAGGCGGCCGGACGGCAGCAGGACGACACCGCGCTGTACACCGCCCTGCTCACCCCGGCCGAGCTCGGGGCCTTCAACGCCCCGCTGAGCACGCCGGCCCTGAGGGCGCTACAGAACCAGCTGGCCACCGCGCAGCAGGCGGTCGAGAGCGGGGCGCCGCTGGCCCGGATAGAGGCTGCCGGCGTGACCGCGGCCAGCTGGCAGCGGCTCACCTCCGCGATAGCGAACGCCAACTTCCAGGGCGGCCTGGTCGCGGCCGACGAGGACCTGGCCAACGTCCAGCAGCTCGCCAACGACGCTAAGACCCGGGTGTGGCTGACCGCCTCGATCGGCGCGGCGGGCCTGATCCTCACGCTGATCGTCACCGCCATGCTCGGCCGGTCCATCAACCGCCGGCTCGCCGTGCTCCGCCGCACCGCGCTCACCCTCGCCGAAGAGCAGCTGCCGGCGGTCGTGGCCAGGCTGCGCCGTGGCGAGAGCGTGGACATCGCGGCCGAGGCACCGCCGCTGCGCGTGGGCAGCGACGAAATCGGCCAGGTGGGTCAGGCGATCGACACCGTGCGGCAGACCGCCATCAGGTCCGCGGTGGAAGAGGCGCGGCTGCGGCAGGGGATCAACGACGTGTTCCGCAACCTGGCCAGGCGCAGCCAGTCCCTGTTGCAGCGCCAGCTCACCGTGCTCGACGGCATGGAACGCCGGGCCACCGACCCCGATGTGCTCGAAGACCTGTTCAAGCTCGACCACCTCACCACCCGGATGCGCCGGCACGCCGAGGGCCTGATCATCCTCTCCGGTTCCCAGCCCGGCCGCAGCTGGTCCGCGCCGGTCCGGCTGATCGACGTGATCCGCGGCGCCATCGCCGAGGTCGAGGACTACGCCCGGGTCACCGTGGCGACGCAGTCCAAGGCCGCGCTGGCGGGATCCGCGGTGACCGACGTGATCCACCTGCTCGCCGAGCTGATCGAGAACGCGACCACGCTGTCACCGCCGTTCACCCAGGTCCGGGTGTCCGGCGACACCGTCGCCAACGGCTTCGCGATCGAGATCGAAGACCGCGGCCTGGGCATGACGCCGGCTCGCATGGCCGAGCTGAACGAGCGGCTGGCCAGCCCGCCGGACATCAACCCGGCCAACACCGAGCAGCTCGGCCTGTTCGTCGTGGGACAGCTGGCCCGGCGGCACGGTATCGGCGTGACGCTCCGGCCGTCTCCGTTCGGCGGCACGACCGCGGTCGTGCTCATCCCGCAGCGGCTGATCGTGGACGAGGGACCCGCGGCGATCACCGCCGGCGATCCCTGGGCGGTCCCGGCGGCCGCCGGACCGGAGGGTCCGGGCGGGCCGGGCAGTCCGGGCGGTCCGGGTGCCGGGCCGGGCGGGCCGGGCGGCGGCGGACTGGCAGGCGCCGGATCGCCGGGCCCGGGGACGGCGGCCCGTTCCTATGCCGCTCCCCGGGAAAGCCTCGGCGGGCACGGACACGGCAACGGCGCCCCGTACCGGGGCAACGGCGCCCCGCACCAGGGCAACGGCGCCCCGTACCGGGACAGCGGCGCCCCGTACCGGGACAGCGGCGCCCCGCATCAGGGGCTCCGCGGGCGGCACGGCGCGCCCGAGGTGCCGGTCGTAACAGGGGTCCCGGTCTCCCGCAAGTCGGTTTGGCCGGAGTCCTCGTTCGACGTCTTCACCCCACTGCGCCGCAGCGAAGCAGGCGCTGGCGGCGCGTCCGGCGGCCCGCCCGCCGCCTCCCCGGCCGGCCCGCCCGTTAACACGCCCGCCAGATCCGACGGGGCTCCGTACCCGCTGCCTTACCCCGGCCACGACGGCGTGCCGCGAACTCAGGCGCCCCGCCCTGGCGGGGGTCACGAGAGCGGCCATGAGAGCGGCAGCGGCGACAACGAAGGTTCCCCGGACGGGAACCCCGGCAGCGCCGGCGCCGGGGACTACAAGGGCCTCCCGCGCCGCGTGCGCCAGGCGAGCCTCGCGCCGCAGCTTCGCTCCTCCACGATCGCTGGCTCCGGGCCAGCGGGCTCCGGGCCGGCGGGCGTTCCCCCGGCGACGGCGGCATCGCTTGCGGTTATGCGCAACACACTGTCGGCCATGCAGCGCGGCTGGCTGCAAGGCCGTTCAGAGTCACAACGGGAGACGGAGGGCAGCACCGATGGAGACTAACCACCACTATCCGGTGAGCCAGCTCGACTGGCTCCTCGATGACCTGGTGGTCAGGGTCCCGCACATCCAGCGAGCGGTGTTCCTGTCCCAGGATGGGCTGGCGCTCGGTGCCTCACGCGGCCTAGACCGCGCGGACGCCGAACACCTGGCCGCTCTCGCCGCTGGATTTCAATCGCTGGCGCGGGGCGCCGGGCGGCATTTCGGCGGCGGCGAAGTGCGGCAGACCATCATCGAGATGACGTCGGGGTTCCTCTTCGTGACGGCGGCCGGACAGGGTACCTGCCTGGCCGTCCTCACCGGGGCCGAAGCCGACGTCGGCCAGGTGGCATACGAGATGGCAGTCCTCGTACAGCGCACCGGCGACCACCTCCAGGTCAACATGCGGTCACAGTCCGCGTTATCCGACAGCGAGGAAGAAGGCGCCTATGCCGCCAAAGGACGAGCGCTGGATCGACGCCGAGGCCGGTCCCGTGGTCCGGCCGTACGCACTGACCCGGGGCAGGACACGGCACTCCGGGGAGGCATTTGACTTGGTCGCCACGGTGATCGCGACCCGCGGCCGGGTGGCGGATCCGGCCGCTCTCGCACCAGAGCACCTCTCGGTCCTGCAGCTTGCCCGGGCGCCGACCACAGTGGTGGACATCGCCTCAGACGTTGACCTGCCGCTCGGCGTGGTCCGCATCCTGCTGGCGGATCTGCGCGATCTCGGCCTTGTCGCCATCCGGGCACCTGTCACGACGAAGGCGCGGCAGATTGACAGGAACACGCTCAGGGAGGTCCTCCATGGCCTACGGGGGCTATGAAACCGCAAGCGCGGCCCCGCGAGACCATCGCGCGATCAAGATCTTGCTGGCGGGAGGTTTCGGGGTCGGCAAGACGACGCTTGTCGGCGCGGTCAGCGAGATCCGGCCGCTGCGCACCGAGGAGCCGCTCACGGAAAGCAGCATCCGGACGGACAACACCACGGGCGTGGAGCGCAAGACGACGACCACCGTGGCGATGGACTTCGGCCGGATCACGCTGCGGGAAGACCTGGTGCTGTACCTGTTCGGCACGCCGGGACAGGAGCGGTTCTGGTTCATGTGGGATGAGCTGGCGCTCGGCGCGCTCGGCGCCGTGGTGCTCGCCGACACCAGGCGGCTGGCCGACTGCTTCCCCGCGATCGACTACTTCGAGCGCCGCGAGATCCCGTTCATCGTGGCCCTCAACTGTTTCGACGGGGCACGGCGCTACGCGGTCGAGGACGTCCGCGTCGCGCTCGACCTCGACCCCGGGCTGCCGATCATCATGTGCGATGCCCGGTCGCGGGAATCCGCTAAAGAGGTTCTGATCACGCTGGTTGAACACGTGCTCACCGTGGCCGACGAGCCGGTCACGCCGTAAGCGATCATTCGCTCCATTAGCCCGGGCGGAGGGGGTTCCCGCCTGCGAGCCCGCCGGAGCTGGCGGGCTCTTTTCACGGGGCGGCTTCGGTTTTGCGGGGCCTTGCGAAGCAGCTCCGGCGGGCTCCGCCACGGGGCCAGGTTTTACGGGGCCAGGTGCGCCCGCGCCTGGGCCAGCGATATCAAGGGCCGGTATCAGGGGCAGCGGAGGACGGCCCAGACGGCCTTGCCGTGGCCCTCGATGGGCGACCAGCCCCAGACGTAGCTGAGCGCCCCGACGATCTGGAGTCCGCGGCCGCTTTCCCCGGTCCAGCCGGGAGCCCGCGGCGCCGGCGCCTCGTTGCTGGGATCGGTAACCGCGAGCATCACCTCGCCGATCCGGCGGAGCAGGCACAGCCGCAGGGCGGAGGGTGCGGCCGACCCGGCCGAGACGATCTGCGGGGCGGTGCGCAGCCCGTGCTTTACGGCGTTCACGACGAGTTCGGCGATGATGAGCTCGGCATCGTCGGCGAGGTACCCCAGGCCCCAGCCGGTGAACAGCTCCCGCACGAACTGCCGCGCGGTCCTGGCCTCCTCCGGGACCGGGCTCAGCGGCCGGCTGGTCACGGCAGGGGTCTCCCACCATGCGGAGGGCACGGGGAGGAGCTGCGGAGGGGATGCCGGCAGAGCCGGGATGTTGACCGCCTCGTCGTCATCCTCCGGCTCGTAAGCAACCCTCAGGTGAGCCAACGCAACCGCTTTCTGCATCGTCATGGGGGCTTAAAAGCCTTGTCTGTCGCAGTATGTGGGGTATGCCTTGCTTGTATGGTGCCTGATATATTGTGCAAATGCAAGGCCCGGATGCACGTTCATTCGGCTCGTGCAACCGGCTCCTGACGCGGTATGGTTCCTGTCGGTGCAGGACCGGCCTGGCCGTCCGGCGACATCACGGAGGGACAGTGGGCTCGTAGTCGCGAGGACCAACCGAATCGGCTGTCACGCACCAATGCGCCTTATGCCCGGGAACCAGCCGGGACGACAGGATCTCATGCGTTAACGATAAGCGATCATCAGATCACTTACGGTGATCAACCGTGGGGTGCTCTGGCGGAAATTTCACGATACGTCAGTGGAAGGAACATGAGTCACACCTACAACGGCATGCCAGCCTCGGAACTCGACGTTGCCTGGCAGAAGAGTCAGCACAGCAACCCCAACGGGGCGTGCGTCGAGGTGGCAGCCCTCCCGGACGGCGGGATCGCGGTCCGGAACTCCCGCTTCCCCAGCGGCCCGGCGCTGATCTATACCCGCGCGGAGATAGCCGCGTTCCTGGCGGGCGCCAAGGACGGAGAGTTCGATCACGTGCTCTCGTCGGCGCGTTAACCAGCGCCGTAAACGGCCGGCGGCCCGGTGCGGCCGGCCGCGGGAAACACCGCGGGAAACACGGTCGGCCCCGGCTCTCTATTGAATTGTCATGCACTCCTCTTCCGCGATGGCATGATTGCATGCGAGACTGGCGCATGCCGTTGACTGTGACCGGACCCTAAGCGAGCGAGGAGTGGTGATGCTGCCGTCTGAGGACTCCGTCTGGGAGGCTCCGCAGTCGTTGTTCGGTCCTCGCTCCGCAGGGCCGACCGTCCAGCGGCTGGTGCTCGGCGGACACCTGCGCCGGCTGCGCGAAGAGGCGTTCGTCACAACGGAGCAAGCGGCGGCCGCCATCCGCGGCTCTCACTCCAAGATCAGCCGCATGGAGCACGGCCGGGTTGGGTTCAAGGAGCGGGACATCGCCGACCTGCTGACCCTGTACGGGGTCACCAGCGGCGAGGAACGCGCGGCGCTGCTCAAGCTGGCGCGGGAAGCGAACACGCCGGGCTGGTGGCAGGGCTACTCGGACATCCTGCCGCACTGGGTTGAACCGTACTTCGGCCTGGAAGCCGCGGCCTCGTTCATCAGGGTCTACGAGTTGCAGTTCGTCCCTGGCCTGCTGCAGACCGAAGGCTACGCCCGCGCGCTCATCCGTCTGGGCAACGCCGCCACGGAAGAGGACGTCATGCGGCGCGCGGAGGCCCGGCTCTCCCGGCAGGAGATCCTCAGCCGGGACAACCCGCCGCGGCTGTGGGCGGTCATGGACGAAGGCGCGCTGCGCCGGTCCATCGGCGGCAAGGCCGTCATGCGCGAGCAGATCCGGCACCTGATCGACATGTGCGATCACCCCGCCGTGACGCTGCAGATCCTGCCGTTCCAGGTGGGCTCGCACCCGGCGATGGGCGGTCCGTTCACCATCTTGCGGTTCGCCGAGCCCGACCTGCGGGACGTCGTCTACATCGAGCAGCTGACGAGCGCCCTGTACCTCGACAAGCCAGCGGAAGTCGACAGCTACCTCGAGGTAATGGAGCAGCTCTGCCTCCAGGCTGAGCCGGCCTCGAAGACGCCGGAGATCCTGCGGAGCGCTCTGGACAGCCTGTAAGCCACCCGTGCGGGCGTCAAAACGGCGCCTGAACGGCCTGTGCGCCGCCCGCCTGTGCGCCGCCCGGGCATCCAAGCATCGCGGATCGGGGAGAGCGGATCGGGGAGAGCGGATCGGGGAGAGCCCCGCCCGGGGCGGCCTGGGCGGGGCTCTCGCGCCGGCTGGCCGGGATCACCCCTCATCCGGGACGAGGGTGGGGGTGGCCCTGGTCAGGGTTTCCTTGCGGAAGAACGCGGGCTCGGCGAAGTACGTGTAGATCCCGACGATGAGGCCGATCAGCGCCGAGACGAAGGCGATCACGAAGACGCCGCCGATGTACCAGTGCGGCCAGAACGGCATCAGCCACGACGTGTAGCTGTTTCCGGTCGCCACGTCCCAGTCCGCCCACAGGCTCCACCCGCCGGCGAAGTACATGATCAGGCCGCCGAGCACCGGCAGGATGCCCCGCATCCACAGGTTGCGGGCGCTCGTGGTCAGCGTCTTGCGGTAATACCAGGCGCAGGCGAACCCGGTGAGACCGTAGTAGAAGGCGATGTACAGGCCGATCGCGGTCACCGCGTCGTAGATCATGTTCCCGCCGGACAGGTAGTTGAACGGGATGTACAGCAGGATCGAGAGGGCGCCCATGACCAGCGTCGACACCGTAGGAGTGAGGTAGCGCGGGTGCATCTTGGCGAAGGCCTTCGGGAGCGCGCCGTAAACCGCCATCGACAGCGTGGTGCGCGCCGTGGGCAGGATCGTCGTCTGCGTTGACGCCGCCGCGGAGCTGAGCACCATGAGGACCAGCAACTGGGCGAGGAACCGCCCGATGCCGGAGCCGCCGAACACTTCGGTGCCGAGCCCGGACAGCACGTCGCCCGAGTTGGCGGCATTGCCCAGCCCTATCCCCTTCGTCCCCACTCCCGCGAACGACTGAGCGGCCAGGATCGTCAGCACGTAGGTGACCAGCAAGATGAAGGTCGAGATGATCGCCGCGCGGCCTGGCGTCCGCTCCCGGTCAGCGGTCTCCTCGTTGACGGCAACGGCGGTGTCCCAGCCCCAGTAGATGAACAGCATCAAGATGAGGCCGCTGATGAACGCCGAGAAGCCGCTCTGGAGCGGGTTGAACCACGAAAGCGCCGGAGTAATCGAGACGCTCGGATGATGGCCGGTGCCCACGCGGACAAGCGCGACTACCGAGAACAGCAGCAGCATGAACACTTCGATGCCAAGCAGCACCCGCTGGAACCTCGCGGACACCTCGATGCCCCGGTAACAGATGTACGTCATCGCGACGATCCACCCGATACCGGTCAGCAGCACCCAGCCGCTCGTCGGGTTGCTGCCGATGCCGTGCGCGCCGAAGAGCGAGAACATGTACTGCCCCGCCACCTGCGCCAGGCTCGCCATCACCATGATGTCGGCGGCGACGATGGCCCAGCCGCCCGCCCAGCCGGTCCGCGGCCCGAACGCGCGCGACGCCCAGGTGAACGTCGTTCCGCAGTCCGGGTCGGCCTTGTTCAGTTCGCTGTACCCGATTGAGGTCAGCAGCATCGGGATGAACGCGAGCAGCGCGATGACGGGGGCGCCAAGCCCGACGGCCGCGACGATAAGCCCCAGCGTGGCGGCCAGGCTGTAGGCCGGGGCGGTCGAGGCCACACCCATGACGACGGTGGAGATCAGCCCCAGCGCGCCAGATTTCAGCCCCTTGTCCACGTACTGTTCGACGACGGCCGGCGGCGTGCCTTCGGCAGTAGCCATGCCTCACCCCTCTCGACGGTTCTATGCGACGGTTTTAGCACAAGAATCAGCGAAAAACGAGTCATTCAGTGGCCATACGACGGGTTAACCTCCGGAAACGGAAGCCCGGCACCATCGCCGTCGCCGGCCGGCCCGGCCTTCCCGCCCTCGCAGCCCGTTCCCCGGCGGGCCGGCGCCCGCCGCCCCGCGCATCGCTCTATCGGGGGCCGTGGGCCACAGCCCCCGATAGATGAGGGCTGTGGCCCGCGGCCCCAGAACGCCCGGCGCCGCCGGAACCGCCGCGTCCATGACCAGGCACTGCGCGCCGCCGGGGCCCTCGGTTATCCCGAACGTACGCGGCTGACTCTCCGCCCGCCAGCGCTGCCCGGTCCGGTGTTCCGGCCCGGTGTCCGGGCGTCCGGCCGGTCCAAGGCCGGTTTCCGCCCGCACGGGACCCCGGCAGGGCGGCATCCAGCCACGCCCGGCGCCCGCGTGTCGCGCGGACATGTCGTCCAGCGCGATGCAGCCGCGTGCGTTCGGGATAACGAGGGGCGGGAGGCGGCACGCGGCGCCTTTCCGGCACGGAGCGCGACCCGCCGGTGACCTGGGGTCTGGTGCAATGCGTAACGGCCGTTTTACGGTTGACCTCAGGCGCATCTGCCACGGCAAGGAGGCCGCGTATGAAGATCACCGTGAATATCGACGGCGTGCGCTACGAGGACGACGTCGAGCCACGCTTGCTTCTGGTGCATTACCTGCGAGAACGCGCCGGGCGGACCGGCACGCCCATCGGCTGCGACACCACGAACTGCGGTGCCTGCACCGTGCTGATGAACGGCGTGTCGGTGAAGAGCTGCTCGGTGCTCACCGTGCAGGCCGACGGGGCCGAGATCACCACGATCCAAGGGCTGGCCGACGGGGAACTGCATCCGCTCCAGCGGGCCTTCCACGAAGAGCACGCGCTGCAATGCGGCTACTGCACGCCCGGCATGATCATGGCGGCCGTGGACCTGCTGCGGGACAACCCGCATCCCACGGAGGAGCAGGTCAGGGACGGGCTCGAGGGGAACCTGTGCCGCTGCACCGGGTACCAGAACATCGTCCGCGCCGTGATGAGGGCCGCGGGGGACGGCGAGCACGCACAGGCGGCAACTGGGGAGCGCGCGGGGGTGAGCGCATGACAACGATCGTTGAACACGAGGTCGGCAAGGCCCGTACCCGTAAGGAGGACGCCCGGCTGATCACCGGGCAGACCAACTGGACAGACAACATCACCCTGCCCGGTCAGGCGCACGTCGCGTTCCTGCGCAGCCCGTACGCGCACGCGCGGATCACGTCGGTGGACGTGTCGGCGGCCCGGCAGGCGTCCGGCGTGATAGCCGCGTTCTCCGGCGCCGACTTCGCCGGCGAGCAGGGGAGCCTGCCCTGCGCCTGGCCGGTTACCGAGGACATCGTGATGCCGGACCACCCGCCGATGGCGGTCGACACCGTCCGGTACGCGGGCGAGATCGTCGCCGCGGTCGTAGCCAGGGACCGGTACGCCGCCGCCGACGCGCTCGAGTCGATCGACGTGTCGTACGAGCCGCTGGAGCCGGTGCTCGACATGGAAGCCGCGCTGGAGCCGGGGTCCCCGAAGGTCCACGAGGCGGGCAACAAGTCCTTCACCTGGACCTTCGCCAACGGGGACCTGGAGGCGGCGTTCCGCGACGCGCCGGTGGTGCTCGAGCGCACCTACCGGCAGCAGCGGCTGATCCCGTCGGCGATGGAGCCGCGCGCCGTCGTGTGCGCACCGGTCGGCGACGAGTACACGATGTGGTCCGCCACGCAGATCCCGCACGTGCTGCGGGTGATGCTGGCCGTCGTCACCGGCATCGGTGAGCAGAACCTGCGGGTGATCGCGCCGGACGTGGGCGGCGGCTTCGGCTCCAAGCTACAGGTCACCGCCGAAGAGGTGCTCGCGCTGCTGCTCGCCCGCAAGCTCGGCCGCCCGGTGAAGTGGACCGAGTCGCGGTCGGAGGGCAACGTCGCGGTGCACCACGGCCGGGACCAGATCCAGCGGATCCGGGTCGCCGCTTCCGCTGACGGGCAGCTTCGCGGCCTCGACGTTGACCTGCTCGCGGACATGGGGGCCTACCTGATGCTGGTAACCCCGGGCATTCCGCTGCTGGGGGCGTTCATGTACAACGCCATCTACAAGATGGACGCCTACCGGTTCAACTGCACGGGAGTCTTCACCACCAAGACGCCGACCGACGCCTACCGCGGGGCCGGCCGGCCGGAGGCGACGTTCGCCATCGAGCGCATCATGGACGACCTGGCCGCCCATCTCGGCGTGGACCCGCTCGAGCTGCGCGAGCGGAACTGGATCAGGCACGAGGAGTTCCCGTACACCACGATCGCGGGGCTGACCTACGACTCGGGGAACTACGAGGCGGCGACGGCCCAGGCGCGGTCGCTGTTCCACTACGACGACCTCCGCAAGGAGCAGTCCGAACGGAACGCGGCCGGCTCTCCGGTGCGGCTCGGCATCGGGGTTTCGACATACACCGAGATGTGCGGGCTCGCGCCGTCCCGGATCCTCGGCTCGCTGGCGTACGGGGCCGGGGGCTGGGAGCACGCCTCGGTCCGGGTGCTGCCCACCGGCAAGGTCGAGGTGGTCACCGGGTCCAGCGCGCACGGGCAGGGCCACGAGACCGCGTGGTCGCAGATCGTCGCCGACGAGCTCGGCGTGCCCTTCGAGGACGTCCGCGTGCTGCACGGAGATACGCAGGTCTCCCCCAAGGGAATGGACACCTACGGGTCCCGGTCCCTGACGGTCGGCGGCACCGCGGTGGTGAAGGCCTGCGGCAAGGTGCGGGAGAAGGCCCGTGCCGTCGCCGCGGCGATGCTCGAGGTGTCCCCGGACGACCTGGAATGGGCGGACGGGCGCTGGTCGGTGCGCGGCGACCCGGAGCAGGGCAAGACGATCGGCGAGATCGCCTTCGCCACGTTCGCGGCGCACAACATGCCGGAAGGCGTGGAGCCGTCGCTGGACTCCGACGCGACCTACGACCCGGACAACTTCTCGTTCCCGCACGGCACGCACCTGTGCGCGGCCGAGGTCGACACCGAGACCGGGGCGGTGAAGATCCGGTCCTATGTCGCGGTCGACGACGTGGGTGTCGTGGTGAACCCGCTGATCGTGGACGGCCAGGTACACGGCGGCATCGCGCAGGGCATCGGCCAGGCGCTGTACGAGGAGGCCGCGTACGACTCCTCGGGCAACCTGGTGACGGCGACGCTGGCGGATTACCTGATCCCGTCGGCGGCCGACCTGCCGGCGTTCACGATCGCCCGGACCACCACGCCGTCCACGGGCAACCCGCTCGGCGTCAAGGGCGTCGGCGAGGCCGGCACGATCGCGTCCACCCCGGCGGTGGTCAACGCCATCGTCGACGCGCTGCGGCCGCTGGGGGTGAGCGACGTGCCGATGCCGTGCACGCCGCAGCGGGTGTGGCGGGCCATCCAGGAAGCCAGCCCGGCCTCGGGTCCGGCCTCGGGTCCGGCCTCGGGTTCGGAAGGGGCGGCGCGATGATCCCGGCGAAGTTCGACTACGTGCGGCCTTCTTCGGTGGACGAGGCGGTGCGCGCGCTCGCCTCCGGCGGCGACGACATCAAGGTGATCGCCGGCGGGCAGTCGCTGATGCCGCTGCTGCGGATGCGGCTCGCCTTCCCCGACAAGCTCGTCGACATAGGCGGGCTTGACGAGCTGCGCGGCGTGCGCGATGTCGGCGACGCGCTCCAGATCGGCGCGCTGACCACGCACTACGAAGTCACTCGTGACCCGCTGATCAGGCAGCACTGCGGCCTGCTCGCGCAGGCGACGGCGCTGATCGCGGACCCGGCGGTGCGGCACCGCGGCACGATCGGCGGCGGATTGGCGCACGCCGACCCGGCCGGGGACCTGCCCGCGGTCATCACGGCGCTCGACGCGACGCTGGTGGTCCGCGGACCGTCCGGATCGCGTGAGGTGAAGCCGGCGGACTTCTTCGCCGACTACCTGACGACCTCTTTGGCTCCCGGGGAGATCCTGGCGTTCATCCGGGTGCCCAAACTCGACGGCTGGGGCTACCGGTACGAGAAGTTCAACGTAACGGCGCAGGCCTGGGCGCTTGTCGGGGTCGCCGCGGTCGCGCGGCGGTCCGACGGGCACGTCGCGGAGGCCCGGGTCGGGCTCACCAACATGGGCTCGGTGCCGGTGCGGGCGCGGGCCGTCGAGGCCGCGGCGGCCGGCGCCGAGGCGACGGCCGCCGCCCTGGCGGCGGCCGCGGCGCGCGCCGACGAGGGAACGAACCCACCGGACGACCTGAGGGCCACCGCCGACTACCGGCGGCACCTGGCCCGGGTCCTCACCGGCCGGGCGCTAGCCGCCGCGGCGGCCGCGTCCTGACCGGAGTGCTGTGTGGTCGCTGGCCGGGGCCGTGGCGTCTGCGCCAGGGTCCCGGCCAGCGCGGCGTCACGGGCCGCCGCGGTTGACGGAAAGGCGTGCGCATACAATTGCGAACTACTAGCGAACCAGCGAGAAGGTAGTGTCGTATGGCCATTGAGCTTGACAATTCGTTCACCGTTCCCGTGCCGCCCGAGCAGGCCTGGGATGTCCTGCTTGACGTGGAGCGGATCGCTCCGTGCATGCCGGGTGCCACCGTCACCTCGGTCGAGGGAGATGAGATCGCGGGCCAGGTCAAGGTCAAGCTGGGCCCGCTTTCGCTGAGCTACAAGGGGACCGCCAAGTTCACCGAGAAGGACCAGGCGAATCACGCGATCGCGATCGAGGCGTCCGGCAAGGAGACCCGCGGCGCGGGCACCGCCTCGGCTACCGTGCACGCCGGCCTCAAGCCGGGCGACACCGCGGGCAGCACGCTGGTGTCCATCCACACCTCGCTGAACGTCACCGGCCGTCCCGCCCAGTTCGGCCGGAGCCTGCTGCCCGAGGTGAGCGGCAAGCTCATCGCGCAGTTCGCGGCCAACCTGGAGGCCCTGATCGCCGCTGACGGGACGGGCGGCAGTGCGGGCACCGGGGCGGGCGCCGGCACGGCCGGCGCCGGGGCCAGCGCGGCGGCCGCGGGCGGGACGGCCGCCGGGAGGACGGCCGCCGGGGGGACGGCGGCGACGCCCACGCCGACTCAGCCGGCGGCAGTGCTCCCGCGGCAGGAGGACTCGCTCAACCTGATCAAGCTGGTCGGCGTTCCCGTCCTCAAGCGCGTGCTCCCGGTCGCCGCAGCGGTCGCGCTGATCGCCGTCCTCGGCCGCCGCTTCCGCGGCATGTTCCGCCGCTCCAAGTCCTAGCCCCAGCCCCCCGCCCGCCGCCGGAATCCGGGCATCGCATGAACCGGGCGGGCACCCGCGAACCGGGAGGACCGCGAACCGGGGGAGCACCAGACGAACCGTATGAATGTGACATCGAGCCGGTCATAGGCGGCTGAATGCCACATTCATCTGGCCTGGCGGGTAGGGTGCCGGCCGGCGGGTGCGGCCCGGCCTGGCGGGTAGGGTGCCGGCCGGCGGCGTACGGCGTCAGTGGAGGAGGACGTCGGTGACCGGGAGCGAGGAGTCGGCGGGCAGGCCGAGGGACGATGGCGGGCGGCCGGTCGCGACGATCGAGGCGCCCAGGGCCGCGACCATGGCGCCGTTGTCGGTGCACAGCCTGGGACGCGGCACGCGCAGCCGGACGCCGGCCTTCTCGCAGCGTTCGGCGGCCATCGCGCGGAGCCGGGAGTTGGCGGCCACGCCGCCGCCGATCACCAGGTCGTGGACGCCGTACTGCCGGCAGGCGGCGACCGCCTTGCGGGTCAGCACGTCGACGACGGCCTCCTGGAACGAGGCGGCGACATCCGCCACCGGCACCGCCTCGCCGGCGTCGCGGCGTGCCTCCACCCAGCGGGCCACCGCGGTCTTCAGTCCGGCGAACGAGAAGTCCAGCGTGCCATCGTGGTATTTGGCGCGCGGGAACTTGATCGCGTCCGGGTCGCCGGAGGCGGCGGCCTTATCGATCGGCGGCCCGCCGGGGAACGGCATGCCGAGCACCCTGGCCACCTTGTCGTATGCCTCGCCCGCGGCGTCGTCGATCGTCGCGCCGAGCGGCTGCACCTCCCCGGTCACATCCGGCACCAAGAGCAGCGACGAATGGCCGCCGGACACCAGCAGGGACACGCACGGCGACGGCAGCGGGCCGTGCTCCAGCTGGTCGACGGCGACATGCGCCGCCAGGTGGTTCACCCCGTACAAGGGCTTGCCCAGCGCGTAGGCGTAGGCCTTGGCGGCCGCCACGCCCACCATCAGGGCGCCGGCCAGCCCGGGGCCGGCGGTCACCGCGACCGCGTCGATGCTGGCCGGCTTGACGCCGGCCTTGGCGAACGCGCCCTCGAGCACCGGCAGGATCGCCTCCAGGTGCGCCCTGCTGGCCACCTCGGGCACCACGCCGCCGAACCGCGCGTGCTGATCCATGCTGGACGCCACCTCGTCCGCGAGCAGTTCGTGGCCCCGCACGATCCCCGCGCCGGTCTCGTCGCAGGACGTCTCGATTCCCAGTACCAGCGGGCCGCTCACCGTAGCAGGTCCTTCCGCATCACGATCGCATCCACCCCGGACGGCTGATAGTACCCGCGGCGCACGCCGATCTCCTCGAACCCGCGGCGCAGGTACAGCCCCCTGGCCCGCGGGTTGTCCTTCCGCACTTCAAGGAAGACCTCGGTACAGCCGCGGTCCCTGGCGGCCTGGATGAGCGCGCCGAGCAGCGCCGAACCGATGCCCTGGCCCCAGTGGGCCGAGGCGACCCCGATCGTCAGCACGTCCGCCTGAACCCCGCCGGGCACGAACATCATCCCCGCGTACCCGGCCACGACGGGCCCGCCCTGCGCCGTGTGCGCCTCCGCGACCAGGTACAGCCGGCTGCTCGGCGGCTGGACGACCTCCTCGGCGAACGTCTCGTCGCTCCACGGGTCACCGGGGAACAGCTCGTGCTCCAGCGCCATCACGCCGGCGAGGTCGGCCGGCACCATCCGGCGCAGCCGGATGGTGCCGGCACGGCCGGCGGAGCTCGCCGCGCCGACCGGGGCGTCCTGGCTCGCCGGGGCGCCCCGGCCCTGCCGTCCGCTCATCATCGTGACACCCGCTTCGGCGCGCCGGGCTCGCGTGCGTCCGGCCGCCGCAGGTACAGCGGCTCGGGGGGAAGCAGCGCCCTCTCGGCGCCCCTGCCGGCATCCCCGCTGGCGTCCCCGGTCGCGGTCTGGGCGGCGAGGGCGGCGCTGACCATCCGGCAGAGTGTGGCCGCCGCTGGATAGGCGGGACCCCGCCCGTTCGGAAGGAGACAGGGGTAGAGCATGGCGCCCTCGCCCGCGGCCACGAGCTCGCGGTCGGAGATGGCCGCGGGCGCGCTGACCGCCGGGCCGGCCACCCGGCGCCTCGTACGGTCGTAACGGGCCCAGTACAGCTCCCGGCGCCTCGCGTCGGTGGCTACCAGGAAGTCGTCGTCGCATTCCACGTCGGCGGCGATCACGTCGAGGCTGCACACGCCGTAGACCGGGATGCCCAGCGCGGCGCCCAGCACCTTGGCCGTGACGATCCCGATCCGCAGGCCCGTGTAGGGACCCGGGCCGACGCCGACCGCGATACCGGTGAGATCGCCGCGCTCGGCGCCGGCGTCGGCGATCACCTTCGCGATCGCGGGGGCGAGCAGTTCCGCGTGGCGGTGCGCGTCGACCGTGACGAGCTGGGCCAGGGGCTGGCCGCCGTCATGCAGCGCGACGGTCACCGCGGGCGTGGCGGTGTCCAATCCGAGCAGCAACACGACCTAAAAGGGTAGCCGACGCTGCCGCGGCCGAGCACAGCCTCGGCGACTCTCAGCGCACGAGTCGGTAACGGGTCAGCGAACGAGCTCGCCGGTTACCTGACGCGCGACGGTCTGCGCCGCCGAACTGAGCAGGCTTGGCGACACCGGTCCGTAATTGCCCTTGTTGGCATGGTCGAGGCCGTTCATCACCACGGTCACGATGACGTTGCGGTAACGGACGACCACGGTCGCCACGTCGGTGACCGCGCCGCTGTTGTCGAACACCTGCGCCGCCTCGAACGCGGACGTGTCGGCGCCGCCGGGCATGCCGGGCAGGTCTGTCACCGTCGCCTTCGGCTGCCCGCTGCGGGGCCCGGGGTTCTGCTTGGCGGTCTCGAGCTCAGCGTAGGCGTCTTCCGCGGCGAACGTGGCGCTGCCGTCGCCGGAAGCCAGCCCGCTCGGCGAGTACGCCTGCATGTTCACCTCTAGCACCCGGTAGAGCGGCGCCTTGTCCAGCGTCCAGGTGCACTGGCTGTTGGCGCCGGCGTTCAGCGGCGGGGCCGCCATCTTCAGCTGGCCGGGCAGGTACCGGGCGAGCGTGGCGCCGGGCACCGACGTGCACGCGTTCGGCACCTGCTGGAGCTCGCCGGGCAGGAACGTCGTGACCAGCGAGCCGAGGCCGAGGTTCGCGGAGCCGCCGTTGCCCCCGGTGAAGAAGTACACCGCGACCGCGATCACCACCGCGACGACGCCCCCCGCGACCAGCAGCCGGCGGCGTTTGCGGCGGCCGGCGCGCTGGTCCTCACGCGGGTCGATACCGCGCCGCCGCCAGCGCTCCGCGAATGCCTCCACCGGATCCTCGCCCACGGGATCCTCGCCGCCGGGCCGCGCGGGTCCCTGCGACGGCGGCCAGGCCTGCCCCTGCCAAGGGGCCTGGCCAGGCCGTCCCTGGCCAGGCTGTCCCTGATGAGGCTGTCCCTGGCCAGGCTGTCCCTGGCCAGGCTGGCGGGGGCCGCCTGGCGGGTAGCCGGGGCCGGCCGGCGGGTAGCCGTCGGGAGCCCGGCTGTCCTGCACCCGGCCGTCGCGCGCGCGGGCCTCGCGGCCGCGGACCGGCGTCAGGCCGGGGAATTCTCGCTGGTCTTGCGGAACGGCGTCATACCCTGCCCACTCAGGCATGTCGTTGCCAGGACGTGCCCGGCGGCCACGCGGCCGCCCGGGGAATGGCCCATGCTGAGTCACGGCGTGCCTCCGGCGGGGTTGGACGGTGCGGAATCGACGTCCGCGACCTAGAGACCAGGAGAAGGTGCAAACCGGAACGGTACAGGCCGAACTATAGACGATCGGCGAGATCCGCGGGTGGCAACTGGATGCCGCGCCAGCGTTCGCCGATACCGGTGATCGTCACCGCCCGCGGCGAGTCGCCCTCAAGCGACACGCCGTCCGCCGCGGGGGCGATCGTGATCTCCAGGCGGTCCGCGGCCAGGCCCTCGGCCAGCCCCTCCCCCCACTCCACGACCGTCACCGACGTCTCGGTGTCAGCATCCAGGTCCAGGTCGTCCATCTCGAGCACGCTGCCCAGCCGGTACGCGTCGGCGTGCACCAGGGCCGGCCCGGCGGCGGTCAGGCCCGCCGCCGGTTTCAGCGGCGGGTGCACCCGCGCGATGACGAAGGTGGGTGACGTCACCGGCCCGCGCACCCCGAGCCCTTCTCCGATGCCCTGCGTGAGCGTGGTCTTGCCCGCGCCCAGCGATCCGCTCAGTATCACCAGGTCTCCCGCCCGCAGCAGCGACGCGAGCCGCCGCCCGAGCGCCCGCATCTGCGCCGCCGTCGCGACGGTGACCTCTTCGTGCCAGTACACCGCTTCGTTCATGTGTACGACCTTGGCACGCGGGCGCCGATTCCGGTGGCGATCTCGTAGGAGATGGTGCCAAGCGCGTCGCCCCACTCCTGGGCGGTCGGCTCTCCGCCGTCCCCGGGCCCGAACAGCACCACCTCATCCCCCACGGCGACCGGCTCGTCACCGAAGTCGACCACGAACTGGTCCATGCACACCGTCCCCGCGATCGGCCACCGCCGGCCGCGGGCGAACACCAGCGGCAGGCCCCTGGCGGACCGCGGCACGCCGTCGGCGTAGCCCAGCGGCACGAGCCCGAGGGTCGTCTCCCTGGAGGTGACGTACCGGTGGCCGTATGACACGCCGGTCCCGGCCGGCACCCGCTTGACCATCGCGAGCCGGGCGCGCAGCGTCATCGCGGGCCGCAGCCACGGCGGCGCGCCGCCGGGCAGCGTGGACAGGCCGAAGATCCCGCCCCCGATCCGCACGAGGTCATAGCGCGCCTGGGGCACCTCGATCGCGGCGGCCGTGTTCGCGATGTGCCGTACCTCGGGGGCGGCCCCCGCCTTCTCCGCCAGCGTCACCGCCTCGCCGAACGCCGCGAGCTGCATCCCCACCGACGGGTTCCCCGGCTCGTCGGCGGAGGCGAAGTGCGACCACAGCCCCACGACGCTGATCAGGCCCGCGGCCTGCGCCTCAAGCGCGGCGTCGACCACCGACGGCCAGTCGGCGGGGGTCGCGCCGCCCCTGCTCAGCCCGGTGTCGGCCTTCAGGTGCACCCGGGCCGGGCGGCCGACCCGCGCCGCGGCGCCGGCCAGGCACCGCACCATATCCCGCGAGCCCGCGCTGAGGTCCACTCCGGCCCTGATCGCGTCGCCGTGCGCGTGCTCGGGGATCGCCATGAGGCAGAGCACGGGGCTGTCGAGGCCGGCGGCGCGCAGCTGGAGCGCCTCGGCCACATGCACCACGCCCAGCCAGCCCGCCCCGCCGCGAAGCGCCGCGCGGGCCGCCGCCACCGCCCCGTGCCCGTAGCCGTTCGCCTTCACCACCGCCATGACGGCGCTGGGGGCCACATGCTCGCGCAGTGCCGCGACGTTGCCGGTGATCGCGCCGAGGTCGACGCGGGCCTGCGCGTGGCTATCCATGATCATCAATGGTAAGGGGTAAGGCCGCTAGTACAGCGCACGGAAAGCCATCGGGAGCGCCCTGATCACATCGGAAGCACCGATGGGCGCCCCGCCGCCCGCGCCCCCGCCCGTCAGCTCCCCGCCCGCCACGGTGCCGCCCGCCGGGGCCGGGATGGCGCCTGCGCCTGCCAGGTCCGCCGCGGCGAGCCTGGCCGCGAGCCCGTGCAGGTACGCCGCCGCGATCGCCGCCTGGGGCGGCAGCAGCCCCTGTGCGAGCAGCGCGCCGGCCAGCCCCGAGAGCACGTCGCCAGTGCCCGCGGTCGCGAGCCACGGCGTGCCCGTGGTGTTGACGAGCACCGGGTCCAGGCCGTCTGGCGGCGCGATCACGGTGGTGGACCCCTTGAGCAGCACGCAGGCGCCGAATTCCGTGGCGGCTCTCCGGGCGTATTCGAGGCGGCGCGCCTCGACGTCGGCGGGGTCGGCGCCGAGCAGCCGCCCGAGCTCGCCCGCGTGCGGGGTGAGCAGCGTCGGGGCGGGACGGGGCAGCAGGCCCTCGTGCCGCGCCAGGAGCGACAGCCCGTCCGCGTCCACCAGCACCGGCAGGCTGGTGTCCAGCACGGCCCGCAGCCGGGCCGCCGCCACGTCGGTCGTCCCCATCCCGGGTCCCGCGGCCCATGCCTGCACCCGTCCCACGTCCTCGGGGAAGCGCAGCGTTCCGGCCCGGGGAGAAATTTCGATGTCTTCTTCCGAACGGGAGGGGCTGTCTCCCGGGAGTTCCGTTATCACCACTTCGGGCCATGCGGGGCGCACGGCCGCGGCCGCCGTCGGCGCGGTGACGAGCCTGACCATGCCCGCTCCGCCGCGGACCGCTCCCCCGGCCGCCAGCAGGGCGGCGCCGGCGAACCGGTCGCTGCCCGTGAGCAGGCCGAGGACACCCCGCCGGTACTTGTTCGACTCCGTGCCCGGCTGCGGGACCATGGCGCGGATGTCCTCGCGCTGCGGGGCGGAGGCGTCGGGAGGACCCTGCAAGTGCGGCCGGAGGCCGATGTCGACGAGCTCGACCACCCCCGCGTGGAGCGCTCCCGGGTCGATCAGCAGCCCCGGCTTGACCGCCCCGAACGTCACCGTCACGTCGGCGCGCACCGCGGGCCCTTCGACGGCGCCGGTATCCGCGTCGATGCCGCTCGGCAGGTCAACCGCGACCGTGGTGCCGCCGGAGTTCGCCGCGAGCTGCGCCAGCGTGGCGTACGGTTCGCGGAGCCCGCCCTTGCCGCCGATGCCGAGCATCCCGTCGACGATCAGGTCGGCACGCCCGATCGCTTGCCGCACGCCGTGCCCGGCGTCGTACCGGCCGCCGGCGTCGGGCCGGGTGTCATCCGGAGCGCGGGGCGGTATCACCGGGATGATCCTGCCGCCCGCGGCCCGCAGGGCTCCGGCGCCCCCGGCGTGGATGCGCGGCCCCGCCTGGATCGCCGTCACCGCGGCGCCCCGGCGGGCGAGCGCCGCCGCCGCGTACAGCGCGTCCCCGCCGTTGTCCCCGGTGCCCGCCAGCACGACGACCCGGGATCCGTAGACCCCGCCCGGGCCCGCGCGGAGCACGGCCGCGCAGACCGAGGCCAGCCCCGCCGCCGCCCGCTGCATGAGCGTGCCGTCGGGGACCAGCGCCATGAGGGCGGCCTCCGCCGCCCGGATCTTGCCTACCTGGTAAGCGTCTCGCACGTTGGATAGTCTGCCCGGTCAGCGGCGGCGCAGTCGGAAGCCGCGCCGCTCTTACACCCAGCCGAGGCCCGCGCTGCCCCCCTCGTCCTCGGCGAGGACGACGGCGGTGGCGATGCCCCCGTCGTGGCTGAGCGACACGTGCCAGCGCCGTACCCCCAGCCGCGCCGCTGCCTCGGCCACCGTGCGGTAGACCTTGAGCTCGGGCCTGCCGAGCGGCCCGGTGACGATCTCGGCATCGGTCCACAGCAGCCCGCGCGGCGCTCCGAGGGCCTTGGCCAGTGCCTCCTTGGCGGCGAAACGCGCGGCCAGCGACCGCGCGGGCAGGCCCTGTTCTCCTTCGGTGAACAGCCGCTCGGCAAGGCGCCGCGTACGGTTAAGCGCCTGCTCGAACCGGGCGATCTCGACAACGTCGATGCCGACGCCGACGATCATCGCATCGCGCGGCGGACCGCCTCCGCGAGCTGGCCCGCGATGTCCTCCGCCAGCCCGTTTTCCCGCGCCTCGACCATCACCCTGATCGCCGGCTCGGTGCCGCTGGGCCGCAGCAGGACGCGCCCGGCGTCGCCGAGCCTGCCCTGGGCGGCCTTGACCGCGGCGTCCAGCGCCGGGTCGGCCATCGCCCGGTGCTTGTCGCCGTGCACGTTGACCAGGACCTGCGGGTACCTCGTCATCATCTTGGCGGCGGCGGACACCGGGATGCCGCTGCGGTTCACCGCCGCCAGCAGGTGCAGGCCGGTCAGCACGCCGTCGCCGGTGGTCGCGTGATCCATCTGGATGATGTGCCCGGACTGTTCGCCGCCGAGCACGTAGCCGCCGTCCTGCATGGCCGCGTAGACGTGCTTGTCGCCGACGGGGGTCTGGATCACCGTGATGCCCGCCTCGCGCATCGCGTCGTGGAAGCCGAGGTTGGACATCACCGTCACCACCACGGCGTTGCCCGTGAGCTGCCCGGCCTGCTTGAGCTGCGAGGCGAGCACGGTGAGGATCTGGTCGCCGTCGAGGGGGCTGCCGTCCGCGTCCACCGCGAGGCACCGGTCGGCGTCGCCGTCAAAGGCCAGGCCCGCGTCCGCGCCGTGCTCGACGACCGCCGCCGCCAGCGTCTCCAGGTGCGTGGATCCGACGCCCGCGTTGATGTTCAGCCCGTCCGGGGCGGCGCCGATCGCGACGACCTCCGCGCCGGCCCGGCGCAGCGCCCGCGGCCCGATGCTGTAGGCGGCGCCGTGGGCGCAGTCCACCACGACCCGCAGCCCGTGCAGCGGGGCGCGCCCGTCCGGCAGCGCCGGAAGCGTGGCGAGCAGGTGGTCGAGGTAGAGTTCGTGCTTGGAGTACGCGTCGGTGACCCGGCCGAAGGACGGCTCGCTGTCCGGCGCGCCCCCGGCGCCGGCTCGCAGCCGCGCCTCGATCTCGTCCTCCACCTCGTCCGGGAGCTTGACCCCGCCGCGGCCGAAGAACTTGATCCCGTTGTCCGGCGCCGGGTTGTGGCTCGCGGAAAGGACCACGCCGAAGTCGGCGTCAAGCGCCCCGGTGAGGTAGGCGACGCCGGGAGTGGGGATGACCCCGAGCCTGAGCACGTCAACGCCGCTGCTGGCCAGCCCGGCGACAACCGCGGCCTCGAGGAAGTCGCCGGAGGCCCGGGAATCCCGGCCGATCACCGCCACCGGGCGCGCCGGCCGCGTTGCGGCGGGCGCCAGCACCGGCACCGCCGCCACGGCCAGGTCCAGCGCGAGCCGCGCGGTCAGGTCACGCCCTGCAATGCCCCGGACACCGTCCGTACCAAACATCCGGCCCATGTCGGGTCAGGGTACCAGTCGGCGCGATTAACGCTTGGAGTACTGTGGCGCCTTGCGCGCCTTCTTGAGGCCGTACTTCTTCCGCTCCTTCACCCGCGCGTCCCGGGTGAGGAAGCCGGCCTTCTTCAGCGGCGGGCGGTTTTCCGGGTCGACAAGCGTCAGGGCCCGCGCCAGGCCGAGCCGCAGCGCCCCGGCCTGGCCGGTCACGCCGCCGCCGGTGATACGCGCGATCACGTCGAAATTGCCCTCGGCGCCCAGCGTCACGAACGGCTCGCTGACGATCTGCTGATGCACCTTGTTCGGGAAATACGCGTCAAGCGACCGGCCGTTGATCGTCCACTGGCCGGTGCCCGGGACGATCCGGACGCGGGCGATGGCCTCCTTGCGGCGGCCCGTGCCCGAGGCGTGGCCGGTCACCACCGGCCGGCGCGCGGCCCGGGGCGCCGCCTCCGTGGACTCGGTGGTGTACTCCGACGGAACTTCCGCGTCGTATCCCTCGCCGGCGTACTCCTCGTCGAAGTAAGCCGCGTCGTCTGCTTGTGTCTCTACGCCAGTGGGCTCGGCCACGGTCTCTTCCCTCACGCTTCCTTGCGGCACTACTGGGTAATCTGCGAGATCTCGTACGGCTTCGGCTGCTGTGCCTGGTGCGGGTGGGTCGGGCCCGCGTAGACCTTGAGCTTGCTCAGCGTCTTGCGGCCGAGCGAGTTCTTCGGCAGCATCCCCCTGACCGCCTTCTCGACCACCCGCTCCGGGTGCTTGGCCATCAGGTCCGCGTAGCTCACCGAGCGCAGTCCGCCCGGGTAGCCGGAGTGGCGGTAGGCGTGCTTCTGCTGCAACTTCGAGCCGCTGAGGGAAACCTTGTCCGCGTTGATCACGATGACGAAGTCACCGGTGTCGACGTGCGGGGCGAAAATGGGCTTGTGCTTACCCCGGAGCAGCATCGCCACATGGCTGGCCAGGCGGCCGAGCACAACGTCAGTCGCGTCGATGACGTGCCACTGACGCGTGATGTCACTGTCTTTCGGGCTGAAAGTGCGCACAGTCGTTAAGCCTTCGCATGTGGTTCGTGATCTAGGAGACCCGCCGAAGCCGCCGGGCCACACCAGCGGGAAGCCCTGCTGGTGACTTTTCCGCCGACGGAGTCCGTCGCTCCATCCCCACCCGTGAGTCACACGGCGCGCTGGGCGCCGCTCATCGCGGATGGCGCCAATGCAGCATACTCCGAATCCGCGCCCAGTGCCAAAGCGCGGGCCCGCCGCCGCGGGATCGGCACAGCCTACCGCGGCTTCGCGGCGGCGGGCATCGCGCAGGCCGCCGTCTGGCGTCGAATCGCCACAGGGGAGTCGAAAGTTCTACGACCACCGTTGCCGAGGTGATATAAACGCTACCCTCGTTGCCATGGGATACCGGGGTGAGGACGCCTCCCGCACCCGAGCGGACTCACGGCGCCAACCGCCCTGGCAGTCGTCGTCCGCCGGGCCGGGTGCTGCGAGGCCGTGGGACGATGGTTCACAGGGTTATGGTGAAGGTCCGCGGGGTTATGACGGCCAGCACGGAGAATACGCCGCCGACGACGGCTATCGCGGCTACCCGCAGGGCAACCCCTACGCCGGATACGACGAGTACGAGGCGTACGGCCAGGGCGACGGGTACGGACCGTCCGGGGGGTACGGGCAGCCCCCCGGGTACGGGCAGCGTGCCCGCTACGGCGGTGACGGCAGCGGCTACCGCGGCGATGACGGCTACGGCGGCGGCGAGGTGGCCGGGTACGGGCACGCTGACCCGTACGGCTACCCGGGAGGCGCAAGCGGGGGCTACCCGCAAAGCACGGGCTACTCAGACGGGTACGGCCACCCGCCCCAGGGGTACGGCGGTGGCGGCAACGGCCAGCCGGCCTTCGGCTATCCCGCGGGCGGCTATCCCGCGGGCGGGTACGCCGGATCCGGCGACTACCCGGCTCAGCCTGCCGGGCCCCGGACGGGGTCGGGCGGGTATCCCGCGCTGACCGCCGGATCCGGTCATTCCGGCGGCTACCCCGTCCAGGGCAGCCCCGTCCAGGGCAGCAGGCTCGCTGGCCGCGCGGATGTCCCTGGGCGCTACGCCGGCAGCGACTGGTACGGCGGCCAGCCGGGACCGGCGTCCGGACCCGGCTTCGCGGACACCGGCACGTACGCCATGGACGCGCGCGTCATCGACGCGTACGGCACCGGGCCGCGCGCGGCCATTCCGCCGGGGCTCGTGCGCACCGGCCAGCAGGAGCGGTACGACGACGAGTACGGCCCCTACCCCGAGCACGGCCCCTACCCCGAGCACGGCAGCCCCTACCCCGAGCACGACGGCCCCTACCCCGAGCACGACGGGCGCGCGGACGACGGCGATCCCTACCCGGACCGCTACGGTGACGCGGGCCCGGGCCCGGCTCCGCGGCCCGCCGGCGACGGCACGGCTCCCCGGCCCGCCAGCGCGCGGGGCGCCAAGGGCAACGCCGGCAAGAACGCCAAGGGCAAGGCCCGCAAGAGCGCCAGGGGCAAGGCGGCCGGCAGCGGCCGCAAGCGCCCGCTGCTGCTCGCCGCCCTGGGGATCGCCGGGGTCGCGGTGCTCGCCGCGGCCGTCTACGTCTTCCTTCTCCGGCCAAAGCCATCCGCCGACACGTCGGCGGCAGCGGGGCCGCTGCCGACCGCCGGCTCGGCCTCGCCGGGCACCGCCAACTGCGTGAAGCAGTTCGGGCCGTACTGCCACATCACGCTGCGCACCGACGACCCCGAGCCGCTGACGCTTGACGAGCTCTTCCCGCCGCAGTTCGTGAACGAGACCGACCACGCCTCCTTCACGCGAGTCGCCACGCGCCTGGACAAGACGTGCGCGAACGCCGTGGTCGGCCAGGACCTCGTCAACGCGCTGCAAAACGGCAAGTGCACGCAGGTGCTGCGCGCCAGCTACGTGTCCGGTGACAACAAGATCATGGGCACGATCGGCGTGGTCAACCTGGGCACCACCAACGAGGCGCACTACGCCGGGAAGGTCGTCGGCGCGAACGACTTCGTCATGCCGCTCAGCACCTCCAAAGGCCTCACCAGCAAGCTCGGCAAGGGAACCGGGGTCGTCGAAGCCGAGTTCAAGGGCCATTACCTGATCCTGACCTGGGCCGAGTTCACGAGCACGAACGCGCCCAAGACGCAGGCGGAGAACCAGCAGCTCGAACAATTCGAGAACGACCTGGTCACCGGCACCGCGAACATCAGCCTCAGCCAGCGCATGGTCAACGGGAAGCCGGCGACCCCCGGAGCCGCCGCCTAGTCGCTGACCGGGGTTTGGTGCCCGATGAGGGTATTCCAGGGCTCCCCCGCGGCACCCTCGCGGCCGGGGTGGGTAACGTCAATGTCCCGGTCATGGGTGGCGAACTTCGGCTCGCGGCGGCCGGCCAGCTCGGCACGTCAGTCGGCCGGGGCGTCGGCCCGCCGGGGGCCGGCGGGGGACACGCCGGCCCCACCCGGGCGGCCCAGGTCCAGGTTGCCGGCGGCGAGGCCGCGAAGAACGCCGGCGAGCCGCGAAGAACGCCCGGGCTCCCCTGCCGTCACGAACCGCCCGGCGCGCGCACCCGCCGGGTGAGCGCGGCACGCCCGGCCAGTTGGCCCGGCTCGGGATAGCGCACTTCCTCAAGGCACAGCCCGTGCGGCGGCACCACCCGGACGGCGGGGTCGCGGACCGCCGCCGCGAGGACGGCGGACGGCCAGGAGGCCGGACGGCTGCCCTCGCCGACCGGCAGCAGCGCGCCGACCAGGGCGCGCACCATGTTGTGGCAGAACGCGTCGGCGACCACGCAGGCGACCGCGACACCCGCCGTGTCCCGCTGCCAGTCAAGGCGGCGCAGCGCGCGCACTGTCGTCGCGCCCTCCCGGCGGCGGCAGAAAGCCGCGAAGTCGTGCTCACCGAGCAGCCCGGCCGCGGCGGCGTTCATGGCGGCGAGGTCGAGGCCGCGCGGATACCAGAGGGTATCGTGCCTGCGGAGCGGGTCAGCGACCGTGAGATCGTCACAGATCCGGTACGAGTAGCGCCGCCACAGCGCGGAGAACCGGGCGTCGAATCCCGGGGGCGCGGGCCCTATCCGGCGCACGCGGATATCGGCCGGCAGCGCCCGCGCGAGCCGCCGGGACACCGCGTTGGCCCCGGCCGCCCAGGCGCCATCCGGCAGGTCCGCGTGCGCGACCTGTCCGCGCGCGTGCACCCCGGCGTCGGTGCGGCCGGCCACGGTCAGCCGCGGTGCCTCGCCGAGCCGGAGCACCCGCCCCAGCGTCTCCGCGAGCACGCCCTCCACCGTCCGGCGGCCTGGCTGCGCCGCCCAGCCGGAGAACTGCGTCCCGTCGTAGGAAAGGTCAATCCTTATCCGAACGTACCGGGCTGTCTCCCCGCCATCGGCCGGCTCGGCGGGGGGCGAACCCGCGGGTGCCACGACCGGGCCGCCATCGGCCGGCTCAGGCGGGAGCGAGGCCCCGGACGCGGATTCTCTCATCCAGCCACCCCCGGCCGACGCCGGCCGCCCAGAAGCCCGCCGAAACGTCCATGCCGATTGCGCAATCGACCACACTAGAGCATGCCGATTGCGCAATCGGCATGTCGCGAAGAGGGTTTTAGGCGGGGGCTTCCGGGTCGGTGGTGCCGTCAGCGGGCGCGCCGGCCCCGGCCGCCTCGGCGGGAGCGCCGGCCTCGCTGGCCCCGGCCGCCTCCGGTGCCGCAGACCCCGGTGCCGCAGCCTCAGCCGTCTCAGGAGCCTCCTCCGCCGCCGTTTCCGGTGCGGCCGTTTCCGGTGCGGCGGCTTCCGCCGTTTCGGGAGCCTGCCCGGCTTCCGCTTCCGGCGCCGTGGCTTCGGCGGCCTCGGTCTCCCCGGCTACAGCGGTCTGAGAGGCTTCCGCCTCGGCGCTGGCCGGCGCCCCGGCCGTCGCCGGCACCGGGGCGGGCGCGGCCTGGGGAGCCTGCCGCCGCGTGCGGCGGCGCGGCCTGACCGCTGTGACCTCTTCCCGGACCAGCTCGATGACCGCCATCGGCGCGGCGTCACCCTTGCGGGGACCCAGCTTGGTGATGCGGGTGTAGCCGCCGGGCCTGTCCGCGAAGCTGGGGCCGATCTCGGTGAACAGGGAGTGGACGATGCCCTTGTCAGGGACCACGGTCAGCACCTGACGGCGGGCATGCAGGTCACCGCGCTTGGCGAAGGTGATCAGCTTCTCCGCGTAGGGACGCAGCCTGCGCGCCCGTGCCTCGGTCGTGGTGATCTTCCCGTGCTCGAACAGCGCGGCGGCCAGGTTCGCCAGCATGTGCTTCTGGTGAGCCGGGCTGCCGCCCATCCGGGCACCCTTGGTAGGCGTGGGCATCATGCCCCTTTCTCTATTCCGCCTTACGAAACTCCGAGCCCGGCCGGGGCCCGATAAGATCCGCAAGGATCGGGCCCGCAGCCGGGGTTCCGGGGGTCCTCCCCCGGGCTAGTACTGCTCGGTCTCGACGTAGCTCTCGTCTTCGTCGCCGGGGAAGCTGTCCACGGCACTGCTCGGGTCGAACCCGGGCGGGGAGTCCTTGAGCGACAGGCCCATGTCGACCAGCTTCTGCTTTACTTCCTCGATGGACTTGGCACCGAAGTTCCGGATGTCCAGCAGGTCCTGCTCGCTGCGCGCGACAAGCTCGCCCACGGTGTGGATGCCCTCGCGCTTGAGGCAGTTGTAGGACCGGACGGTGAGGTTCAGGTCCTCGATCGGCAGCGCCAGGTCGGCCGCGAGCGCGGCGTCTGTCGGCGACGGGCCGATATCGATGCCCTCGGCGTCGACGTTGAGCTCCCTGGCCAGGCCGAACAGCTCGGTCAGCGTCTTCCCGGCGCTCGCCACCGCATCACGCGGACGCATGCACGGCTTGGTCTCGACGTCCAGGATGAGCCGGTCGAAGTCGGTGCGCTGCTCCACTCGGGTGGCTTCCACCTTGTAGGTCACCCGCAGCACCGGCGAGTAGATGGAGTCGATCGGGATCCGGCCGATCTCCTGCCCCGGCTGCTTGTTCTGGGTGGCGGAGACGTAGCCGCGACCGCGCTCGACGGTGAGCTCCATCTCCAGCTTGCCCTTGCTGTTGAGGGTCGCGATGTGCAGCTCGGGGTTGTGTACCTCGACGCCGGCGGGCGGCGCGATGTCGGCCGCGGTGACCGCGCCCGGCCCCTGCTTGCGCAGGTACATCACCACGGGCTCGTCGTGCTCGGAGGAGATGACGAGCTGCTTGAGGTTCAAGATGATGTCGGTGACGTCTTCCTTCACCCCCGGGACCGTGGTGAACTCGTGCAGCACGCCTTCGATGCGGATCGACGTGACCGCCGCCCCCGGGATGGAGGACAGCAGGGTGCGCCGGAGGGAGTTGCCGATCGTGTAGCCGAAACCGGGCTCCAGCGGCTCGATCGTGAACTTCGACCGGTAGTCGCTGATCTGTTCCTCACCGAGCGACGGACGCTGTGCGATGAGCATGGGACTTTCCTTTCCGCGGCAACCGCTATATGAAGCCGCGAACGGCGGCGGGCTTCTTTCTCCCGCCGGTTTTTACTTCGAGTAGTACTCGACGATCAGCTGTTCCTGAACCTGGGTGTCGATCTGCGCCCGGGCCGGGAGCTGGTGTACGAGAATGCGCATCTGCTCGGGCATCACCTCAAGCCAGGCGGGCACCTGGCGCTCGCCGGCCTCGGCGCGGGCGATCACCATCGGGGTCAGCTCAAGGGACTTGGCCGCGACCTCGATGACGTCGTTCTCGCTCACCCGGTACGACGGGATGTCGACGCGCCTGCCGTTCACCAGGAAGTGACCGTGCCGGACAAGCTGGCGGGCCATGTCGCGGCTCTTGGCGAACCCGGCGCGGTACACCACGTTGTCCAGGCGGCTTTCCAGGATCTGGAGCAAGGTCTCGCCGGTCCGCCCGGTCCGGCGGGCCGCCTCGGTGTAGTAGCCCTGGAACTGCTTCTCCAGCACGCCGTAGATACGCCGCGCCTTCTGCTTCTCGCGGATCTGCAGGAGGTACTCGCTGTCCTTCTGCCGGATCCTGCCGTGCTCGCCCGGCGGGTACGGCCGGATCTCGATCGGGCACTTCGGCGATTCGCACTTCGCGCCCTTCAGGAACAGCTTTACCTTCTCGCGACGGCACAGCTTGCAGTCCGCCCCTGTGTAACGAGCCATCAGCCTCTCTCCCTCAGACCCGACGCCGCTTAGGCGGACGGCAGCCATTGTGCGGAACGGGGGTAACGTCCTGGATGGAACCCACCTCGAGACCGGTCGCTTGCAGCGACCTGATCGCGGTCTCCCGGCCGGATCCGGGGCCCTTGACGAAGACGTCGACCTTGCGCATGCCGTGCTCCATGGCACGGCGCGCCGCGGCCTCCGCGGCCTGCTGCGCGGCATACGGGGTGGACTTGCGCGAGCCCTTGAACCCGACCTGCCCGGAGGACGCCCACGAGATCACGTTGCCGGCGGGGTCCGTGATCGAGACGATGGTGTTGTTGAATGTGGACCGGATGTGGGCGTGCCCGTGGGCTACGTTCTTCCGCTCCTTGCGGCGCAGCTTCTTAGGCGCGCCTTGCTGGCTGCGGCTCCTTGGCGGCATCTGCTTACTGACTCCTGAGGTGATCGGTCCCCTGCCCGCCCGGGGCGTCCGGGCTAGCAGGGACTACTTCTTCCCGGCCTTCTTCTTGCCGGCGACGGTCTTCTTCTTGCCCTTGCGGGTACGCGCGTTCGTCTGCGTCCGCTGGCCATGCACCGGCAGCCCCTTGCGGTGCCTGATGCCCTGGTAGCAGCCGATCTCGATCTTGCGGCGGATGTCCGCCTGGACCTCGCGGCGGAGGTCGCCCTCGACCTGGTAGTTGGCGTCGATCCAGTCGCGCAGCTTCAGCAGGTCGTCTTCGGTGAGATCGTGCACCCGGGTGTCGGGGCTCACGCCGGTGGCGGCGAGGGTCTCCAGGGCCCGGGTACGGCCGATCCCGTAGATATAGGTCAGCGCGACCTCAAGCCGCTTGTCACGCGGCAGGTCGACACCGGAAAGACGTGCCATGTGCGGGCAGTTCCCCTTCATGTGGTGGAGGTCCTCCGCACCGCTTCCCGCCCCTGCCCAGGACCGGGCCCCGGCCTCCAACCGGGGGCTGCGGCTACGCCGCTCGCGGTACGCGTACTACTTCGCGTATTCGGTTGTGTGCGTGTTCAGCGTATTCGGTTGTGCGCCCAGCCCGCGCGTCCGGGCTTCATGCCCAGCCCTGCCCGCCCGGGGACGACCCCCTTCGGCCCCCGCTCAGCCTTGACGCTGCTTGTGCCGGGGGTCGGAGCAGATGACCATGACGCGGCCGTGGCGGCGGATGATCCTGCACTTGCTGCAGATCTTCTTGACGCTCGGCTTGACCTTCACGGCAAACTCTCCTCTGGCCCGCCCTGGCGGGCCGGTTAGCTCCTGGCGCCCCTGACGCCAGGACGCCCTTACTTGTACCGGTAGACGATGCGACCGCGGCTCAGGTCATACGGGCTGAGTTCTACGACCACCCGGTCGTCGGGCAGGATCCGGATGTAGTGCATCCGCATCTTCCCGCTGATGTGGGCGAGTACCTTGTGCCCGTTGTCCAGCTCCACCCTGAAGAAGGCATTCGGCAACGTCTCCACCACCGTGCCCTCAATCTCGATGGCGCCGTCTTTCTTGGGCATATCCTCCGCGCTTCGTCCTGCGTAGTCTTGGTTGGTATCGTGCTGGTTCGCAGCCGCCCCGGCGGGAACGCCGGGCTGGGCACGACGCACTCCCCATGGCGCGAAGCCATCCGGAAAGCCAGCCGATGGGCCGCAGCAGATTCTACTAGACCGATCCTGGCAGCGCGAACTGGCAGCATAACACCGCCAGCCCTGCTCCTATTCCCGCGGCGCCCGGTGCCGGGTGAGCCGCGGTGCCGGCCTCGTGTCAGGCGATGGCAAGCCGCCGTCGCTACAGGGTAGCCGACCGCCGGCCGGCGGGGCAATGAGCACGGGGCGGCCCGCGGCTACCGGTGATGCGGGGGCCTGCGCGCGATGGCCATTCCCCATGGGACGGCGACGAGCAGGAACCACGGGAACCACGCGGCGCCGCCGGAAACCAGGCCGATCCCCAGCCACACGACGAACAGCAGCGAGCTGATCGCCGCCCAGGCCACCCAGGCGGCAACCCGCCGCGGGGTCACCGCGCCCTGACCACGCCGGTCCACCCTCCCGCCGCGGCCGCGGGGCCGCAGCGCGCCGGCCGGCGCCGGCCGGATGCCGGCCGCGGGCAGCCGGTACAGGTCGATGCCGGGCAGATCGGCGAGGAGGGAGTCGAGTTCCCCGATCGTCTTCGCCGCGAACGCCTGGTCCAGGCGCTCGTTGAACTCCTCCGCGGTCAGCCTGCCCTCGGCGTGATGCTCGCGAAGCAGTGACGCCGTGCGCTCCCGGTCCGCGTCCGAGGCGCGCAGCCGGGGATCACCGGGCATCGGGGGCTCCGTCTCCCCGGGCCAGCACGGTCGCCCCGGACCGTCCGGCGAACTCGGGTTGCCCGTCCTCCGGCGCGGTCAGGACCCAGGGACCGTCGGGGGTGATGGCCACCGTGTGCTCGAAGTGAGCGGCGCGGGAGCCGTCTGCGGTGACCACCGTCCAGCCGTCGGCGAGTTCCTCGGTGCGCTCGCCGCCACGGGTGATCATCGGCTCGATCGCCAGCGCCATGCCCGCGCGCAACCGCGGACCGTGGCCGGGCGGCCCGTAGTTCGGGACCGCGGGCTCCATGTGCATCGCCGTGCCGATCCCGTGCCCGGTGTACTCGCGGATCAGCCCGTACTCCCCGGACGAGCGGGCCGACCGCTCCACCGCGTGCGAGATGTCACCGATCCGGTTCCCGGGCCTGGCCTGGGCGATGCCCGCCCACAACGCCGCCTCGCACGCGTCGAGCAGCGCCTGATCCGCCTGGTCGATCTCGCCTACCCCCATCGAGATGGCCGCGTCGCCGTGCCAGCCGTCGACGATCGCGCCGCAGTCGATCGAGATGACGTCGCCCGGGTTGAGGCGGCGGTCCCTGGCGGGGATGCCGTGCACGATCTCCTCGTTCACCGACGTGCAGATCGTGGCCGGATAGCCGTGGTAGCCGAGGAAGGACGGGACCGCGCCCGCCGATCGGATCTCGCGCTCGGCGATCGCGTCGAGGTCGGCGGTGGTGATCCCCGGCCGCACCGCCTCGGCGAGGACCCGCAGCGTATGCGCAACCACCAGGCCAGCCTCGCGCATGCGGGTGAACTGCCCCGGGGCCTTGATCTCAATCGCACGATCACGCCGCAACCGCATGCCACCACACCTCCGTTACAACGCTACCGCCGCCGCAGCCTCCCGGGAGCCAACGGCCGCCGCGCCGCCTGGGATCCAGGAGCGAGATCCTGGGATCCAGGAGCGAGATCGCGGCGGCTAGCGGCGAGCCACGGCGGCGCATGGAGGCGGCCCGGCCGCGAGCGGGACTCCAGCCCCGTTCAGCTTGTTCCGAACGCGGCCCCTGCCGCCACGGGCGTGGCACGATATCGTCGGCGCGACGAAAACACGTTCAGCTTGTTCCGAACACGGCCCCTGCCGCCACCCGGACCGCTCGCGTCACAGCAGCACCGCCCCGATGGCCGACGGGCCGCCGTGGCCGACCGCGCGAACCGAAAGACTTTTCACCATGTAGAGAAAATCCGGAATAGGTACGAAAAAATTACAGGATCATGAACGGCGCCGTCCGGAACGCGTTAGCGCACGTACGGCTGCAAAGCCGTGAGCGCGCGGGTGGTGACCTCTTCCACCGGGCCGGTCGCGTCGATGCCCACGAGGATGCCCTCGTCCGCGTAGAAGGCGATCAGCGGCGCCGTCTGGCTGTTGTACACCTCGAGCCGGTGCCGGATGACCTCTTCCTTGTCGTCGTCGCGCTGGAAGAGCTCGCCGCCGCAGTCGTCGCAGACCCCCGACACCGTGGGCGGGTCGTACAGCACGTGCCACACGCGCTCGCAGCGGCGGCAGGTGCGGCGGCCGGACAGGCGGCGGACCACCTCGTCCTCGTCGACCACGAGCTCGAGGACCACGGTGAGCCTGGTCTCGAACTCGGCGAGCATCTTCTTCAGCGTCTCGGCCTGCGGGACGTTGCGCGGGAAACCGTCAAGCAGGAAGCCGGCCTGCGCGTCGTCTTCCGCGAGCCGGTCGCGCACCATGGCGACGGTTATCTCGTCGGGAACGAGATCCCCGCGGTTCATGTACTCCTTGGCCTTGACGCCAAGCTCGGTGTTGTGCGTGACGTTGTAGCGGAAGATGTCACCTGTCGAGATGCGCGGGATCGCCAGATGGGATGCGATGAAGTGGGCCTGGGTCCCTTTGCCCGCTCCGGGGGGCCCGACAAGGACGATGCGCACTATCGCAAGAAACCCTCATAATTACGCTGCTGCAGCTGGCTCTCGATCTGCTTGACCGTATCCAGGCCAACGCCGACCATGATGAGCAGGCTCACGCCGCTGAACGGGAACTGGTTCCCCACGCCGATCGCGGCGAGCGCGACCAGTGGGAACAGGGCGACCACGCCGAGGTAGAGCGACCCCGGCGCGGTAAGCCGGGTGAGCACGTAGCCGAGGTACTCGGCGGTGGGCCGCCCTGGCCTGATGCCCGGGACGAAGCCGCCGTACTTCTTCATGTTGTCGGCGACCTCGGTCGGGTTGAACGTGATCGACACGTAGAAGAACGTGAACGCGACGATCAGCACGAAGAAGGCCGCCAGGTAGAACCACAGGGACGACAGGTTGCCGGTCGCGCCGATCTCCAGGTAGGTCTGGACCCAGGAAACCCACCCTTGCGGGTGGCTGCTGTTGCCGAACAGCGACACCGCCAGCTGCGGGATGTACAGCAGGCTGGAGGCGAAGATGACCGGGATGACGCCCGCCTGGTTGACCTTCATCGGGATGTAGGTGGACGTGCCCCCGTACATCCGGCGGCCGACCATCCGCTTGGCGTACTGCACGGGCACGCGCCGCTGGGCCTGCTCCATGAACACGATGCCCGCGACGACCACGAGCACCACGACGACCGACACCAGCGAGGTGAACGCGCCGCGGGTCTGGAAGATGGTCAGCATCTCACCGGGGATGACGGCGATGACCTGGGTGAAGATCAGGATCGACATGCCGTTGCCGACGCCGCGGTCGGTGATCAGCTCGCCCATCCACATGATCACCGCGGTGCCGGCCACCATCGTGATCACCATCGTGGCGATCCGGAAGACCGACGCGTCGGGGATGATCGGATAGAGGCTCGTCGAGCAGCCCGGAACCAGCGTCCCGCTGCGGGCGAGCTCGACGTAGCCGGTGGATTGCAGGATCGCCAGGCCGATGGTCAGGTACCGGGTGTACTGGGTGATCTTCGCCTGGCCGGCCTGGCCCTCGTTCTTGAGCGTCTCAAGCCGCGGGATCACGACCGTGAGCAGCTGGAGGATGATGCTCGCGGTGATGTAGGGCATGATGCCGAGCGCGAACACCGACATGTACTTCAGCGCGTTGCCGCTGAGCAGGTCGACGATCTGGTAGACGCCCGCGGCGCCGCTCTTCGCGGCGATGCCCGCGCAGGTCGACACGTTGCTCTCGTTGATGCCCGGCGCGGGCAGCGTCGAGCCCAGCCGGAACACGACGATGATGCCCAGTGTGAACAGCAGCTTCTTGCGCAGGTCGGGCGTCCGGAACGCCCGGATGAACGCGGTCAGCATGCGTGATCCCTCTTCATCGGCGGAACCTGCGTTTCAGCGGCTTCCGTATCCTACCTTCAGGGCCGCCTGGCGAGCTAGCTCGCCAGGACGTACCTGGACGAGCCAGCTCCGAACGCGGGCCTAATTCAACTTAGCCGAGCAGCGTGACCGTTCCGCCCGCAGCCTCGATCTTCTGCCTGGCCGACTCGGAGACCGCATGCGCGCTGACCCGCAGCGCCACGGTCAGGTCGCCGTTCCCGAGCACCTTGACCAGCTCACCGCGGCGCACGGCGCCGTTGGCGGCGAGGGTCTCCGGCGTCACCTCGCCTCCGGCCGGGTACAGCTCGGCGAGCCGCCCGGTGTTCACCACCTGGTAGGTGGTCTTGAACGGGGCATTGGAGAAGCCCTTGAGCTTCGGCACCCGGCGGTGCAGCGGCATCTGGCCGCCTTCGAACCCCTTGCGCACCTGAGAGCGGGCCTTGGTCCCCTTGGTGCCGCGGCCCGCCGTCTTGCCCTTGGACGCCTCGCCCCGGCCGACCCGCGTCTTCTCCTTGTGGGCGCCGGGGGCCGGCCGCAGGTCATGCAGCTTCAGCATTGCTCAGTCCACCTCCTCTACCCGGACCAGGTGGCGGACGACATGGATCATGCCGCGGAACTCCGGGCGATCCGGCTTGACCACCGACTGGCCGATGCGGCGGAGGCCCAGCGAGCGCAGGGTGTCCCGCTGCGCGCTGTTCCCGCCGATCTTCGACTTGACCTGGGTCACCTTGAGCTGTGACATCGCGTGCCCCCTGTTATGCGCTGGCCGTGGCCGCGGCGGCGCGCGCCTGCAGCATCGCCCTCGGCGCCACGTCCTCGATCGGCAGGCCGCGCTTGGCCGCGATCTCCTCGGGACGGCTTAGCGCCTTGAGCGCCGCCACCGTGGCGTGGACCACGTTGATCGGGTTGGACGAGCCGAGCGAGCGGGACAGCACGTCGCTGATTCCCGCGCACTCAAGCACGGCGCGAACCGGTCCGCCGGCGATGACGCCGGTACCGGGGCTGGCGGGCTTCAGCAGCACCACGCCGGCCGCGGCCTCGCCCTGTACGGTGTGCGGGATGGTCGTGGCGATCCGGGGGACCCGGAAGAAGTGCTTCTTGGCCTCTTCGACGCCCTTGGCGATCGCCGCGGGCACCTCCTTGGCCTTGCCGTAGCCGACACCGACCATGCCGTTGCCGTCGCCCACCACGACAAGCGCGGTGAAGCTGAACCTACGGCCGCCCTTGACCACCTTGGCCACGCGGTTGATCGTGACCACGCGCTCCAGGTATACCGCCTGCTTCTCGGTCGCGCCGCCGCGGCGGTCCTCGCGGCGCTCCCGCCGCTCGCCGCCGCGCCGCGGAGCTCCTGGCATTAGCTTTCCTTCCTATCGATTTCCCGGCGTTCGAACCACCGGCACAAGCTCGCCGAAGGCAGCCGGGGGGTTCGGGGGCCAGGGGGGACGGGGAGACGGGGCCCCCCGTGCCGGAGGACCGTCTCCCCCGGATATGACCTCATCACAGCGTCAGCCCGGCTTCCCGCGCGCTGTCCGCGAGCGCGGCCACACGGCCGTGGTACTGATAGCCGCCGCGGTCGAAGACCACAGTGGTGATGCCTGCCTTCTTCGCCCGCTCGGCGATAAGCGCGCCCACCATCTTGGCCTTGGCCGTCTTGTCCCCGGCCGCGGACCTGATGGTCGCGTCCATGGTGGAGGCGGACACCAGCGTATGGCCGACGCTGTCGTCGACGATCTGCACGAACATGTGCCGCGCGGACCGGTTCACCACCATCCGCGGGCGGGCGGCGGTGCCGGTGACCTTCTTGCGCACCCTCAGGTGACGCCTGATGCGCGCGCGGGTCTTCGCCGCCGTGCGCGACCCCACCCGCCCGGTGGCGTATTCGCGCGACGACCTCCTGGCCTGCGTTCCAGCCATGACTACTTCCCAGCCTTCCCGACCTTGCGCCGGATCACTTCACCCTGGTAGCGCACGCCCTTGGCCTTGTACGGGTCGGGCTTGCGGAGCTTGCGGATCCGCGCCGCCGTCTCGCCCACCAGTTGCTTGTCGATGCCCTCGACCACGAACCTGGTCGGCGTCTCCACCCGGAAGGTGATCCCTTCCGGGGGCGTGACGAGCACCGGGTGGCTGAAACCGAGCGAGAACTCAAGGTCCTTCCCCTTGGCCTGCACACGGTAGCCGACGCCGACGATCTCCAGGGTCTTGCTGTACCCCTGGGTGACGCCGGTCACCATGTTGAAGATCAGCGTGCGGGACAGGCCGTGCAGCGCGCGGACCCTGCCCTCGTCGCTGGGCCGGGTGACCCGGATGACGCCGTCTTCCCTGACCACGCTGATCGGCTCCGCGACGGTGAGGCTCAGGGCGCCCTTCGGCCCCTTCACGCTGACCGCCTGGCCGTCGATGGCCACGTCCACCCCGCTGGGGATAGGTATGGGGAGGCGTCCGATACGCGACATTTTCCGCTCCCCTCCCTTACCAGACGTAGGCGAGGACTTCCCCGCCCACACCGTTCTTCTTGGCCTGCTTGTCGGTCATCAGGCCGCTTGACGTCGAGATGATCGCGACGCCGAGCCCGCCGAGTACCCGGGGCAGGTTGTCCTTCTTCGCGTACACCCGAAGGCCGGGCTTGGAGACCCGCTTGATCCCGGCGATCGAGCGCTCCCGGGCGTTGCCGTACTTCAGCGTGATCACGAGGTCCTTGCCGACCTGGGCGTCCTCGACGCGCCATCCCGCGATGTAGCCCTCCTGCTGGAGGATCTCCGCGATGTGCGACTTGATCTTGGAGTACGGCATACGCACGGTGTCGTGGTACGCCGAGTTGGCGTTGCGCAGACGGGTCAGCATGTCTGCGATCGGGTCGGTCATTGACATGGCCGTTCTGGCCCTCCTCGCCGCGGTTTCCCGCTCGTCACGAGACCTACGGCGCGTTGATGGTTTACCAGCTGGACTTGGTGATGCCGGGCAGCTCGCCCCGGTGCGCCATCGTGCGGAAGCAGATCCGGCACAGGCCGAACTTCCGGTAGACGGCCCGCGGCCGACCGCAGCGGGTACACCGCGTGTAGGCACGGACGGCGAACTTCGGCTTGCGGTTGGCCTTGGCGATCAGCGACTTCTTGGCCATCTGTCAGCCCTCCTTGAACGGGAAGCCAAGACGCCGCAGCAGCGAGCGGCCCTCGGCGTCGTTGGTTGCCGTGGTGACGATGGTGATGTCCATCCCGCGCTGCCGGTCCACCTTGTCAGGGTCGATCTCGTGGAACACGACCTGCTCGGTGAGCCCGAAGGTGTAGTTCCCGCGGCCGTCGAACTGCCGGTCGGACAGGCCACGGAAGTCGCGGATGCGCGGCAGCGAGATCGACAGCAGGCGGTCAAGGAACTCCCACATCCGGTCGCCGCGCAGCGTCACGTGCGCGCCGATCGGCATGCCCTCGCGCAGCTTGAACTGAGCGATGGACTTCTTGGCCCGCGCCACGGCCGGCTTCTGCCCGGTGATGGCGGCCAGGTCCCTGACGGCACCGTCGATCAGCTTCGCGTCCCGGGCCGCCTCGCCGACGCCCATGTTCACGACGATCTTGGTCAGCTTCGGGATCTGCATCACGTTGCCGTACCCGAACTCGTCCTGCAGTGCCGGGGCGATCTCGGTGAGGTACTTCTCCTTGAGCCGGGGCCTGGCCGGCGCCTCGGTCGCCATCAGACTTCCTTCCCGCTCGGACGCAGGATGCGGACCTTCTTGCCGTCCTCGCCGATCCGGTAGCCCACCCGCATCGGGCGCTTGGTCTCCGGGTCGACAAGCTGCACGTTGCTCACATGGATCGGCGCCTCCTGGGTGGTGATGCCGCCCTCCTTGGCGCCGCGCACCCCCTGGTTGGTCACCTTCTTGTTCTTCTTCACCATGTTCACGCCCTGCACAAGGACCCGGTTCTCCGCCGGGTACGCCGCGATGACGGTCCCGGTCGCGCCCTTGTCCTTGCCGGCCATGACCATCACGTGGTCGCCCTTCTTGATCTTCATCACAGCACCTCCGGCGCCAGCGAGATGATCCTCATGAACCGCTTCTCCCGCAGCTCCCGGCCGACCGGGCCGAAGATGCGGGTACCGCGCGGATCCCCGCCGTCCCTGATCAGGACGGCAGCGTTCTCGTCGAAGCGGATGTAGGAACCGTCTGCGCGGCGGCGCTCCTTGCGGGTACGCACCACGACTGCCTTGACGACGTCGCCCTTCTTGACGCCAGCCCCGGGCAGCGCGTCCTTCACGGTCGCCACGATGACGTCACCAATGCCCGCGTATCGCCGGCCGCTGCCGCCGAGCACGCGGATACACAAGATCTCCTTCGCACCCGTGTTGTCGGCGACTTTGAGCCGCGACTCCTGCTGGATCACGTCAACTCCCTATCTTCCCCGGGGGACGACCCCCGGTGACCCCCCGCGAAGGGGGGCTGCCCGCCCCCCTTTGACCCCCGGGGGGTCCCTGGGGGACCCAAGTTCCTACTTGGCCTTCTCCAGGATCTCGGCCACGCGCCACCGCTTGGTGGCCGACAGCGGCCGGGTCTCCATCAGCAGCACACGGTCGCCGACGCCGCAGGCGTTCTGCTCGTCGTGTGCCTTGTACTTCTTGGTGCGGCGCATAACCTTGCCGTACTTGGGGTGCTTCACGTGGTCTTCCACGACGACGACGACGGTCTTGTTCATCTTGTCGCTGACCACGTAGCCCTCACGTGTCTTGCGGTAGCCGCGCCCCTCGGCGCCCTTCACGGCTGCCGCCTCAGCCGGTGTCGTGCTCACTGCTCAGCGCTCCCCTCGACGTCCGCTGGCGTTTCCTCGACGTCGGTGATGATGCCGAGCTCGCGTTCCCGCATCACCGTGTAGATGCGGGCAATCTCCTTGCGCACGGCACGCAGCCGTCCGTGGTTTTCCAGCTGGCCGGTCGCACCCTGGAAGCGGAGGTTGAACAGCTCCTCCTTGGCCTCGGCCAGCTTGCTGCGAAGCTCCTCCGGGCTGGAGGACCGCAGCTGTGCGGCGGTCAAGCCCGCAGCCATCAGGCCTCACCCACCTCTCGCTTGACGATCTTGCACTTCATGGGGAGCTTGTGGATCGCGCGGCGCAGCGCCTCGCGGGCCACCGGCTCCGCCACTCCCGATAGCTCGAACATCACGCGGCCAGGCTTGACGTTGGCGATCCACCATTCGGGTGAACCCTTGCCCGAGCCCATGCGCGTCTCGGCTGGCTTCTTGGTCAGCGGGCGGTCCGGGTAGATGTTGATCCACACCTTGCCGCCGCGCCGGATGTGCCGGGTCATCGCGATACGGGCCGCCTCGATCTGGCGGTTGGTCACGTAGGAGTGCTCAAGAGCCTGGATTCCGAATTCCCCGAACGTGACCCGGGTGCCTCCGCTGGCCATACCCGTCCGGTGCGGACGGTGCTGCTTGCGGTGCGCGACCTTGCGCGGAATCAGCATTGATCAGCCCTCCCCAGTGGTTTCCGCCTGCGGCTCCGCCGCGGGGACGGGGGTCCGCTCGGGCCGGTCGCCCCGGTTCTCCGGGCGGTCGGCCCGGCGGCGGCGCTGCGCCTGCTGCGGACGGCCGGCACGCTGCTGCGCGGCGCGCAGCGCGGCCTGCGCCGCCTCCCGGCCGGCCCGGGTCGGGGCGGCGTCACCGCGGTAGATCCACACCTTCACGCCGATCCGGCCGAACGTCGTCCGCGCCTCGTAGAAGCCGTAGTCGATGTCCGCGCGCAGCGTGTGCAGCGGCACCCGGCCCTCGCGGTAGAACTCCGAGCGTGACATCTCGGCGCCGCCGAGGCGGCCGGAGCACTGCACCCGGATGCCCTTGGCGCCGCCCTTGATCGCGCTCTGCATCGCCTTGCGCATCGCCCGGCGGAACGAGACACGGCTGGATAGCTGCTCGGCCACGCCCTGCGCCACCAGCTGCGCGTCCACTTCGGGGTTCTTCACCTCGAGGATATTCAGCTGGATCTGCTTGCCGGTGAGCTTCTCCAGGTCGCCGCGGATCCGGTCGGCCTCCGCGCCGCGGCGGCCGATCACGATGCCCGGCCGCGCGGTGTGGATGTCCACCCGCACCCGGTCGGTGGTCCGCTCGATCTCCACCTTGGAGATGCCGGCCCGCTCCATTCCGCGCTGCAGCATGCGCCGGATGGCCACGTCCTCGGCGACGTAATCCTTGTACTTCTTCTCCGCGTACCAGCGGCTCTTGAAGTCGGTGGTGATGCCCAGGCGGAACCCGTGCGGGTTTACTTTCTGTCCCACTAGCGGTTCCCTCCCTCGGTGTCGTCGGAGACTATGACCGTGATGTGGCTCGTGCGCTTGTTGATCCGGTAACCGCGGCCCTGCGCGCGCGGCCGGAAGCGCTTCAGCGTCGGGCCCTCGTCGACCCAGGCCCGGCGCACCCAGAGCATGCCCCGGTCACGCCCGCCGATCGCGTCCGCGTTGGCGATCGCGCTGGCCAGTACCTTGCCAACCGGCTCGCTGGCGGCCTGCGGGGAAAACTCCAGAACCGCCTGCGCCTGGTCGGCGGGCAGCCCGCGGATCAGGTCCACCACGCGGCGGGCCTTCCGCGGCGTGACGCGCACGTACCGCGCCTTAGCCCTGGCTTCCATTTGGTGCGTTCCCTTTCAGGCTTATCGCCGGCTGCGCCGGTCTTCCTTGACATGGCTGCGGAAGGTCCGCGTGGGCGCGAACTCGCCGAGCTTGTGCCCCACCATCGACTCGGTGATGAACACCGGGATGTGCTTGCGACCGTCGTGGACGGCGATGGTGTGACCCAGCATCGCCGGAACGATCATCGACCGCCGGGACCACGTCTTGATTACGGTCTTGGTGCCCTTCTCGTTCTGCGCGTCCACCTTCTTCAGCAGATGGTCGTCGACGAAGGGCCCCTTCTTCAGGCTACGAGGCATTTCAGGCTTGCTCCCTACCGCTTGTTCTTGCCGCGGCGGCGGCTGATCAGCCGGTCACTGGGCTTGTGCGCCCGCCGGGTACGGCCTTCCGGCTTGCCCCACGGGCTGACCGGGTGGCGGCCGCCGGAACTCTTGCCCTCACCGCCGCCGAGCGGGTGGTCGACCGGGTTCATGGCGACGCCGCGCACCGACGGCCGCCTGCCCTTCCAGCGGTTGCGGCCGGCCTTGCCGAGCTTGATGTTGCCTTGCTCGGCGTTGCCCACCTCGCCGACGGTCGCGCGGCATTCCACGCTGACCCGCCGGATCTCGCCCGACGGCATGCGCAGCGTGGCGTAGCCGCCCTCCTTGGCCAGCAGCTGGACTCCCGCGCCCGCGGAGCGCGCGATCTTCGCGCCGCCGCCGGGGCGCATCTCGATGGCGTGGATGAGCGTACCGGTCGGGATCGAGCGCAGCGGCAGCGCGTTGCCCGGCCTGATGTCCGCGCCAGGCCCGTTCTCCACGCGGTCGCCCTGGGACAGCCCCTGCGGGGCCAGGATGTAGCGCTTCTCGCCGTCCACGTAGTGCAGCAGCGCGATGCGCGCGGTGCGGTTCGGGTCGTACTCGATGTGCGCGACCTTCGCCGGGATACCGTCCTTGTCGTGCCGCCGGAAGTCGATCAGCCGGTAGGCGCGCTTGTGGCCGCCGCCCTGGTGCCGCGCGGTGACCCGCCCGTGCACGTTCCGGCCGCCCCGGCCGTGCAGCGGGCGTACCAGCGACTTCTCCGGCTCGCTCCGGGTGATCTCGGAGAAGTCGGAGCCGCTGGCGCCGCGCCGGCCTGGGGTGGTCGGCTTGTACTTACGGATTCCCACCTGCTTCTCCTTAACTAACCGGTCCGCCGAAGATATCGATCCGGTCGCCCTCGGCCAGGGTCACGATCGCGCGCTTGGTGTCCGGCCGCTTGCCCCAGCCCTGCCGGGTGCGCCTGCGCTTGCCCGGCCGGTTGAGCGTGTTCACGCCGGTCACCTTGACCCGGAACACCTCCTCGACCGCCTGCTTTATCTGCGTCTTGTTGGCGTCCGGCGCCACGACGAAGGTGTACTTGCCCTCGTCGAGAAGGCCGTAGCTCTTCTCCGACACCACCGGGCGCAGCAGGATGTCCCGCGGGTTGTAGATCCGGCTCACTGCGAACCCCTTTCCACGAACGCGCTCAGCGCGGCCTCGGTGAAGACCACGTAGTCGCTGGCGAGCACGTCGTAGGTGTTGAGCTGATCCTCGGCGAGCAGGTGCACGGCGGGGACGTTGCGCAGCGACTTCCAGGTGAGCTCGTCGTCGTGCAGCGTGACCACGAGGACGTTCCTGTCCGCGCCGCCGGTTACCTTGTCCAGCACGGCCAGCGCGTCCTTCGTGCGCGGCACGTCGCCTTCGATGAACGAGGTGACGACGTACACGCGCTCGTTGGCCGCCCGGTCCGACAGCGCGCCGCGCAGCGCGGCGGCCTTCATCTTCTTCGGCGTCCGCTGCGCGTACGACCGCGGCTGCGGGCCGTGCGCGATGCCGCCGCCGGTGAACTGCGGCGCGCGGGTCGAGCCCTGCCTGGCCCGGCCGGTGCCCTTCTGCCGGTACGGCTTCTTGCCGCCGCCGCTGACCATGCCGCGGGTCTTCGTCGCGTGCGTGCCCTGGCGGGCCGCCGCGCGCTGCGCGACCACGACCTGGTGCATCAGCGGGACGTTCACCTGCGCCGCGAAGATCGCGTCAGGCAGCTCGACGGTACCGGCCTTCTCGCCCGTCGGTGAGACGACGTCCACGGTGGTCATCGGGCCCCCTCTCGTACCGCCGAGCGCACCATGACGAGCCCGCCGCGCGGACCGGGCACAGCGCCCTTGATCAGCAGCAGGTTCTTCTCGCTGTCCACGGCGTGCACGGTCAGGCTCTGCACGGTGACCCGCTCAGCGCCCATCCGGCCCGCCATCCGCACGCCCTTGAACACCCGGCCCGGGGTGGCGCAGGCGCCGATCGAACCGGGCGAGCGGTGCTTGCGCTGGGTACCGTGCGAGGCCGAAAGCCCGCGGAAGCCATGGCGCTTCATGACGCCGGCGGTGCCCTTGCCCTTGGACTTGCCGGTCACGTCGACTCGCTGGCCCGCTTCGAACAGCGAGGCCGAGAGCTCCTGGCCGAGCTGGTAGGTGGAGGCGTCCTGCGTGCGGATCTCAGCGATATACCGGCGTGGCGTCACCCCGGCCTTCTCGAACAGGCCGGCCACGGGCTTGGTGACCTTGCGGGGGTTGATCTCCCCGAACCCGATCTGGATGGCGGAGTACCCGTCGTTGTCCGGCGTGCGGACAGCCGTGACCACACACGGACCGGCCTGCACGACCGTGACAGGCACCACCTGTCCGGTTTCGTCGAAGACCTGGGTCATGCCAAGCTTGGTGCCCAGGATCCCTGTCATTGCCATGATCAGTGAGTCCTCAGAGCTTGATCTCGATGTAGACGCCAGCCGGAAGGTCGAGCCGCATCAGCGAGTCAACCGTCTTCGGCGTCGGATCGATGATGTCGATCAGCCGCTTGTGCGTCCGCATCTCGAAGTGCTCCCGCGAGTCCTTGTACTTGTGCGGCGAGCGGATGACGCAGTACACGTTCTTCTCGGTAGGCAGCGGCACGGGACCGGCGACGCGCGCGCCGGTACGGGTCACCGTGTCGACGATCTTGCGCGCCGAGCTGTCGATGACCTCGTGGTCATATGCCTTAAGCCGGATGCGGATCTTCTGTCCCGCCATTGTGGCCTCGGTTCCTTCTCTGTTATCTCCCGGGGGCCGACCCCCCGGGGACCCCCGCATGGGGGGACTGCCCGTCCCCCCATGTCCCCCGGGCCCCGCTCGGGGGACTGTCCGTCTCCCCGGGCCCCTGCCCCCGTACGGGGGCTTCCTAGGGGGGCGCGCCAGGGGTCCTTTCCGCGTGACGATGGCCCGGCATTAAGCCGGGCCATCGTCTCTGCCTACTTGAGGATCTTGGTGACCCGGCCGGCGCCGACGGTGCGGCCGCCTTCCCGGATCGCGAACCGCAGTCCCTCTTCCATGGCGATCGGCTGGATGAGCTGCACCCTCATGTCGGTGCGGTCACCCGGCATCACCATCTCCGTGCCCTCCGGCAGGTTGACCACGCCGGTGACGTCGGTGGTGCGGAAGTAGAACTGAGGCCGGTAGTTGTTGAAGAACGGCGTGTGCCGGCCGCCCTCGTCCTTGGACAGGATGTAGACCTGGCCCTCGAACTCGGTGTGCGGGGTGTTGGTGCCCGGCTTGATGACGACCTGGCCGCGCTCCACCTCCTCGCGCTTGATGCCGCGGAGCAGCAGGCCCACGTTGTCGCCGGCCTGGCCCTCGTCGAGGATCTTGCGGAACATCTCCACGCCGGTGACGGTGGTGGTCATCGGCTTCTCCTTGATGCCGATGATCTCCACCGTGTCGCCCGTGTGGATGACGCCGCGCTCGATCCGGCCGGTCACGACGGTGCCGCGGCCGGTGATCGAGAACACGTCCTCGACCGGCATCAGGAACGGCTTGTCGACCTCGCGGACCGGCTCGGGGATGGAGTCGTCGCACGCGGTCATGAGCTCCAGGATCGACTCGCTCCACTTCTCGTCGCCGTTCAGCGCCGGGTAGGCCGCGACGCGGACGACGGGGACCTCGTCACCCGGGAACTCGTACTCGGTGAGCAGCTCGCGGACCTCGAGCTCGACCAGCTCGAGGATCTCCTCGTCGTCCACCATGTCGCACTTGTTCAGCGCGACGACGATGTACGGGACGCCGACCTGGCGGGCCAGCAGCACGTGCTCGCGGGTCTGCGGCATCGGGCCGTCAGTGGCGGCGACCACGAGGATCGCGCCGTCCATCTGCGCGGCACCCGTGATCATGTTCTTGATGTAGTCGGCGTGACCCGGGCAGTCGACGTGCGCGTAGTGCCGCTTCTCGGTCTGGTACTCGACGTGCGAGATCGAGATCGTGATGCCGCGCTCCTTCTCCTCCTTCGCGTTGTCGATCTGGTCGAAGGGGGTGAAGGGGTTGACGTCCGGCATCTTGTCGTGCAGCACCTTGGTGATCGCCGCGGTCAGCGTGGTCTTGCCGTGGTCGATGTGCCCGATGGTGCCGATGTTGACGTGCGGCTTAGTCCGCTGGAACTTTGCCTTCGCCACTGGTTTCTCCTCGTTGCGATCCGGCCCACCGCGGTGGGTCTGGAGTATTTCCTGGTTCCTTGCCTGCTGGTGCGCGCCGCGGTTACTCGCCGCGCGCCTTGGCGATGATCTCCCTGGCGATGTTCGCCGGCACCTCAGCGTACGAGTCGAACTGCATGCTGTAGTTCGCCCGCCCCTGCGTCTTGCTGCGCAGGTCGCCGACGTAGCCGAACATCTCCGACAGCGGGACGAGAGCCTTGACCACCCGGGCCCCGGATCGTTCCTCCATGGCCTGAATCTGGCCGCGTCGGCTGTTCAGGTCGCCGATCACGTCGCCCATGTACTCCTCGGGCGTCGTGACCTCGACGCTCATCATCGGCTCGAGCAGCACAGGACCCGCCTGCGCGGCGGCCTTCTTGAAGGCCATCGAGCCGGCGATCTTGAAGGCGAGCTCCGAGGAGTCCACCTCGTGGTAGGCACCGTCGACCAACGTCACCTTGACATCGACCATCGGGAACCCTGCCAGCACGCCGAACTCGGCGGCTTCCTGGCATCCGGCGTCCACCGACGGGATGTACTCCCGCGGGATGCGGCCGCCGGTCACCTTGTTCTCGAACTCATAGCCGCCGCCGTCGCCGCCAGTCGGCTCCAGGTCGATGATCACGCGGCCGAACTGGCCGGAGCCGCCGGTCTGCTTCTTGTGCGTGTACTCGACCTTCTCGACCTTCTTGGTGATGGTCTCCCGGTAGGCGACCTGCGGCCGCCCGACGTTGGCCTCGACCTTGTACTCGCGGCGCATCCGGTCGACCAGCACCTCCAGGTGCAGTTCGCCCATCCCGGCGATGACGGTCTGCCCGGTCTCCTCGTCGGTCCTGACCTGGAAGGTCGGGTCCTCCTCGGCGAGCCGCTGGATGGCGGTGCCCAGCTTCTCCTGGTCGCCCTTGGTCTTCGGCTCGATGGCCACATGGATGACCGGTGCCGGGAAGGTCATCGACTCCAGGATCACCGGGGCGTCCTGGGCGCACAGCGTGTCGCCGGTGGTGGTGTCCTTCAGGCCCATCACGGCGACGATCTGCCCGGCGCTGGCGGACGGGCGCTCCTCGCGCTTGTTCGCGTGCATCTGGTAGATCTTGCCGATGCGCTCCTTGCGGCCCTTGACCGGGTTCAGCACCTGCGTGCCGGCCTCCAGCGTCCCCGAGTACACCCGGATGTAGGTGAGCTTGCCCAGGTGCTGGTCGGCCATGATCTTGAAGGCCAGCGCCGCGAACGGCTCGTTCGGGTCGGCGTGCCGCTCGATGACCTGCTCCTCGTTGCCCACCGCGTGACCCTGGATGGACGGGATGTCGACCGGGCTGGGCAGGTAGTCGACGATGGCGTCGAGCATGGGCTGCACGCCCTTGTTCTTGAACGCCGTGCCGCACAGCACCGGGGTGAGCCTGCTGGCGATCGTGGCGCGGCGGATCGCGGCGACAAGCTGCTTCTCGGTGGGCTCGCCGCCCTCGAGGTACAGCTCCATCATCTCGTCGTCGTTCTCCGCCACGGTCTCGAGCAGCTTGTCGCGCCACTCGCGGGCGGCGTCGGCGTGGTCGGCGGGGATGTCGACGGTCTCGTAGGTGGCGCCCTTGTCCTCGGTGTGCCAGAGCAGGCCGCGCATCCGGACCAGGTCGATCACGCCGCGGAAGTCGGACTCCACGCCCCACGGGAGCTGGACGACCAGCGGCGTGGCGCCCAGCCTGCTGGCGATCATCTCCACGCAGCGGTGGAACTCGGCCCCGACGCGGTCCATCTTGTTCACGAAGCAGATCCGCGGCACGCCGTACTTGTCAGCCTGGCGCCAGACCGTCTCCGACTGCGGCTCCACGCCGGCCACCGCGTCGAACACGGCGACGGCGCCGTCGAGCACCCGCAGCGAACGCTCGACCTCGACGGTGAAGTCCACGTGCCCGGGCGTGTCGATGATGTTGATCGTGTGGTCACGCCAGGACGTCGTGGTCGCGGCGGACGTGATCGTGATGCCGCGCTCCTGCTCCTGCTCCATCCAGTCCATGGTGGCCGCGCCCTCATGGACCTCACCGATCTTGTAGTTGATGCCGGTGTAGTACAGGATTCGCTCGGTAGTCGTAGTCTTGCCCGCGTCGATGTGCGCCATGATCCCGATATTGCGGACCCTGGCGAGGTCTACTGCGGTCTGGGTGGCCACGTTAAGCGTCCTTCGTTCGTGTTTTCGTTCTCGTTCTTACCAGCGGTAATGCGCGAACGCCTTGTTGGACTCCGCCATCTTGTGCGTGTCCTCGCGGCGCTTGACGCTCGCGCCAAGGCCGTTGCTGGCGTCCAGCAGTTCGTTCATCAACCGCTCGGTCATCGTCTTCTCCCGGCGCTGGCGCGCGTACATCACGATCCAGCGCAGGGCCAGCGTGGTGCTCCGCGACGCGCGCACCTCCACCGGAACCTGGTAGGTGGCACCGCCGACCCGGCGGCTGCGCACCTCAAGCGTGGGCTTGACGTTGTCCAGCGCGCGCTTGAGGGTCACCACGGGGTCGTTGCCGTTCTTCTCCCGGCACCCCTCGAGCGCTCCGTAGACGATGCGCTCGGCGAGCGAGCGCTTGCCCTCCTTGAGCACCTTGTTCGCGAGCGCGGTAACCAGCGGCGAGCCGTAGACCGGGTCGGTGACAAGCTGCCGCTTCGTCGCGGGGCCCTTGCGCGGCATCTCAGCTCTTCTCCTTCTTCGCGCCGTATCGGCTGCGTGCCTGCTTGCGGTTGCGGACCCCCTGGGTGTCCAGCGAACCGCGGATGATCTTGTAACGGACACCGGGCAGGTCGCGGACACGGCCGCCGCGCACGAGCACGATGGAGTGCTCCTGGAGGTTGTGGCCCACGCCCGGGATGTAGGCGGTGACCTCGATCTGGCTGGTCAGCCGGACCCGGGCGACCTTGCGCAGCGCCGAGTTCGGCTTCTTCGGCGTGGTCGTGTAGACGCGCGTGCAAACACCACGGCGCTGCGGGCTCTGCTTGAGCGCCGGCGTCTTGTTCTTCGACACCTTGTCCTGGCGGCCCTTGCGGACCAGCTGCTGGATCGTGGGCAACCGAGTCTCCGTCTTTCCGTTGTGTTCCTTTTGATCGAGCTTGTCGATCAAGCCTGCATGCCTGCCCGGAAACCGGTGCGCTCACAAACGAGACTCGAAAATCGCCGGTTTCCCGTCGTTTCCGCCCGTTTGACCTGCGGGTTTCCGCTCCCCGCCGACCCCCGAGGTCGGGTGTGTCGCACTCGGTCTCAACCGACGGCGAACACTATCCCTTGCTCTGCTGGACTGCGGAGGGAGAGAGTCCACACGGCCAGCCGCGCAGCCACCCGTATCCGGTCCGCTGGACCAACGTCTCGCTGACTGCTGGCACGCAGGTACCCGCACGGTCACGGGCACGAATGTAAAAGGTACCATCCGCATGCCCGTCGGCCAAATTAGCCCGGCCTTCGCGCGGCTTACCCGCGGGCTAGTTTAGCCGCTTCCCGAGCCGCGCGCAGACATAGCGGACATAGTGCGGGCGTTCGCCCCGTGCAACCATCCGCCGCCCCGTTTCATTCCCCGGCGGGCACGGCGGTCCGCGGGAGCGGTGAGGTCCGCGGCCGCGAGCCCCCAGGATGAGGCGGGGGCCGGCGGCCTCAACCGGACGGCGCCCCAGCGCACCGCGGCCGTGGCGGGCGGCGGCGAGGTTCTGAGCATCCGAACGTGCGCGTGGTTCCCCTGAGGGGCTCAGCTTCGGCCCCCGGGAGCCATCACGCGTACGTTCGGGTGAATGAGGAAAGAGACGGGGTGGCCGGCGAGCCAGCTTGTCGCCGGCCGCCAGCCACCCCGTTACCGGTAAGGCAGCCGCTTACCTGTTGTACGAGCCGAAGTCGTACTCCTCCAGCGGGACCGCCTCGCCCGACCCCTGGCCGAAGGCGTAGGTCTCCGCCTCCGGGTAGGTCGCCGCCGGGTAGGCGGCCGACCGCGCGTCGTCGGTCGGCTCCACCCGGATGTTCCGGTACACCTGCATGCCGGTGCCGGCCGGGATCAGCTTGCCGATGATCACGTTCTCCTTCAGGCCGAGCAGCGAGTCCGACTTGGCGTGGATCGCCGCGTCGGTGAGCACCCGCGTGGTCTCCTGGAAGGAAGCCGCCGACAGCCACGACTCGGTGGCCAGCGACGCCTTGGTGATGCCCATGAGCACCGGCCGGCCAGCGGCCGGGGTGCCGCCGTCGTTCACCACCGCGCGGTTGATCTCCTCGAACCGCGGCCGCTCCACCAGCTCGCCGGGGAGCAGTTCGGTGTCGCCGGACTCCAGGACGTTCACCCGCTTGAGCATCTGGCGGATGATGATCTCGATGTGCTTGTCGTGGATCGACACGCCCTGGGAGCGGTACACCTCCTGCACCTCGGCCACCAGGTGCTGCTGCACCGCGCGCGAGCCGAGGATGCGCAGCACCTCGTGCGGGTTCACGGCGCCGGCGATGAGCTGCTGGCCCACCGTGACGTGCCCGCCGTCGGCGACGAGCAGCCGGGAGCGCATCGGGACCTGGTAGGCGACCTCTTCGGAACCGTCGTCCGGGACGACGATGATCTTCCGGGTCTTCTCCGTCTCCTCGATCTTGACCCGGCCCTCGACCTCGCTGATCGGGGCCATGCCCTTGGGGATGCGGGCCTCGAACAGCTCCTGGATACGCGGCAGGCCGTGCGTGATGTCCGCGCCGGCCACGCCGCCGGTGTGGAAGGTGCGCATGGTCAGCTGGGTACCGGGCTCGCCGATGGACTGCGCGGCGACGATGCCGACCGCCTCGCCCACGTCCACCCGCTTGCCCGAGGCCAGCGAGCGGCCGTAGCACTTGGCGCAGACGCCGATCTTCGCCTCGCAGACCAGGACGTTGTGCACCCGGATCGTGTCGACGCCCGCCTCGACGAGGCGGTCGATCAGCGACTCCGTGGTGTCGTCGCCGGCCCTGGCCAGCACGACGCCGTCCACCTCGATGTCCTCGGCGATGGTGCGCCCGGTGCCGGTGTTCTCGATGTTGTCCAGCTTGCGCAGGGTGCCGTCGGCGCCGCGCGCGGCGATCTGCATCGGGAACCGCCGGTCCGTGCCGCAGTCCTCCTCGCGGACGATGACGTCCTGCGCCACGTCCACCAGGCGCCGGGTCAGGTACCCCGAGTCCGCGGTCCGCAGCGCGGTGTCGGCCAGGCCCTTGCGGGCGCCGTGCGTCGAGATGAAGTACTCCAGCACGGTCAGGCCCTCGCGGAAGCTCGACTTGATCGGCCGGGGGATCGTCTCGCCCTTCGGGTTCGACACCAGGCCCCGCATGCCGGCGATCTGCCGCACCTGCATCGGGTTACCGCGGGCACCGGAGTTGACCATCATCCACACCGGGTTGGTGGCGGGGAAGGCGTTCTCCATGTCCTGGGCGACCTCGGCGGTCGCGTGCGTCCAGATCTCGATGAGCTCCTGACGGCGCTCGTCGTCGGTGATCAGGCCGCGGTCGTACTCGCGCTGCACCTTGTCCGCGCGGCGCTCGTAGTTCTCCAGGATCTGCGCCTTGTTCGGCGGGGCGACGACGTCCTCGATCCCGATCGTCACGCCCGCGCGGGTCGCCCAGTGGAAGCCCGCGTCCTTGAGGTTGTCCAGCGCCTGGGCGACCTGGACCTTCGGGTACCGCTCGGCGAGCGCGTTGACGATCCCGGTGAGCTGCCTCTTGCCCACGTTGTAGTTGACGAACGGGAAGTCGTCGGGCAGCGCCTCGTTGAAGATGCACCGGCCGAGGGTGGTCTCCAGCCGCAGCGGCTGGCCCGGCTGCCAGTCCTCGGGGACGGGGTAGTCCCTCGGCGGCACGATGTTCTCCAGCCGGACGCTGATCCGTGCCTGGAGCTCGAGCTCGTTCCTGTCGTAGGCCATCAGCGCCTCGGCCAGGCTGCTGAACGCGCGCCCGGTGCCGGCCACGCCCTCGTCCTCCCTGGTCAGGCAGAACAGCCCGATCACCATGTCCTGGGTGGGCATGGTCACCGGCTTGCCGTCGGCGGGCTTGAGGATGTTGTTCGTGGACAGCATCAGGATCCGCGCCTCGGCCTGCGCCTCGGCGGACAGCGGCAGGTGCACCGCCATCTGGTCGCCGTCGAAGTCCGCGTTGAACGCGGTGCAGACGAGCGGGTGGATCTGGATGGCCTTGCCCTCGACCAGCTGCGGCTCGAAGGCCTGGATGCCGAGGCGGTGCAGCGTCGGCGCCCGGTTCAGCAGCACCGGGTGCTCGGTGATGACCTCCTCGAGCACGTCCCACACCACCGGGCGGGCCCGCTCCACCATCCGCTTGGCCGACTTGATGTTCTGCGCGTGGTTCAGGTCGACCAGGCGCTTCATCACGAACGGCTTGAACAGCTCCAGCGCCATCTGCTTGGGCAGGCCGCACTGGTGCAGCTTGAGCTGCGGGCCGACCACGATGACCGAGCGGCCGCTGTAGTCGACGCGCTTGCCGAGCAGGTTCTGGCGGAACCGGCCCTGCTTGCCCTTGAGCATGTCGCTCAGCGACTTAAGCGGGCGGTTGCCGGGCCCCGTGACCGGCCGGCCGCGGCGGCCGTTGTCGAACAGGCTGTCCACGGCCTCCTGAAGCATCCGCTTCTCGTTGTTCACGATGATCTCGGGCGCGCCGAGGTCGAGCAGCCTCTTCAGCCGGTTGTTCCGGTTGATGACCCGGCGGTACAGGTCGTTCAGGTCCGACGTGGCGAACCGGCCGCCGTCTAGCTGGACCATCGGCCGCAGGTCCGGCGGGATCACCGGGATGCAGTCGAGCACCATGCCCATCGGGCTGTTGCGCGTGTTCAGGAACGCGGAGACGACCTTGAGCCGCTTCAGCGCCCGGGCCTTCTTCTGCCCCTTGCCGGTGCGGATGACCTCCCGCAGCTCGTTGGCCTCCGCCTCGAGGTCGAAGGTGGCGAGCCGGTCCTGGATGGCCTGGGCGCCCATGCCGCCGCGGAAGTACCGGCCGAACCGGTCCCGCATCTCGCGGTAGAGCAGCTCGTCGCCCTCCAGGTCCTGGACCTTCAGGCTCTTGAACCGGGTCCACACCTCTTCGAGGCGGTCGATCTCCTTGGCGGCGCGGTCGCGGATCTGCTTCATCTCGCGGTCGGCGGACTCACGGAGCTTGCGGCGCGCATCGCCCTTGGCGCCGGACGCCTCGAGCTCGGCGAGGTCGGCCTCGAGCTTCTTCTGCCGGGCCTCGATGTCGTTGTCCCGGCGCTGCTCGAGCTGGGTCCGCTCGACCGTGATCCGCGCCTCCAGGGACGGGAGGTCCCTCTGGCGCGCCTCGTCGTCGACGTAGGTGATCATGTACGCGGCGAAGTAGATGACCTTCTCCAGGTCCTTCGGCGCCAGGTCGAGCAGGTAGCCGAGCCGGCTGGGCACGCCCTTGAAGTACCAGATGTGCGTGACCGGCGCGGCCAGCTCGATGTGCCCCATCCGCTCGCGGCGGACCTTGGCCCGGGTGACCTCGACGCCGCAGCGCTCGCAGATGATGCCCTTGAACCGGACCCGCTTGTACTTACCGCAGTAGCACTCCCAGTCCCGGGTAGGGCCGAAGATCTTCTCGCAGAAGAGCCCGTCCTTCTCCGGCTTGAGCGTGCGGTAGTTGATGGTCTCCGGCTTCTTCACCTCACCGTGTGACCACTGCCTGATGTCGTCGGCGGTGGCGAGGCCGATGCGGAGGTCGTCGAAGAAGTTGACGTCTAGCATTGCGGTATCTCTTCCCCCTTCTTGGTCAGACCTCTTCGACGCTGCTCGGCTCGCGCCGGGACAGGTCGATGCCGAGTTCTTCCGCCGCGCGGAAGACGTCCTCGTCGGTGTCGCGCATCTCGATGGCGGCACCGTCGCTGGACAGCACTTCCACGTTGAGGCAGAGCGACTGCATCTCCTTGATCAGCACCTTGAAACTCTCCGGGATGCCGGGTTCGGGGACGTTCTCGCCCTTGACGATCGCCTCGTAGACCTTGACCCGGCCAAGCACGTCGTCGGACTTGATCGTGAGCAGCTCCTGGAGCGCGTAGGCGGCGCCGTAGGCTTCCAGCGCCCACACCTCCATCTCACCGAAGCGCTGTCCGCCGAACTGCGCCTTACCGCCCAGCGGCTGCTGGGTGATCATCGAGTACGGGCCGGTGCTGCGCGCGTGGATCTTGTCGTCCACCAGGTGCAGCAGCTTGAGGATGTAGATGTAGCCGACGGACACCGGCTCCTTGAACGGCTCGCCGGTGCGGCCGTCGTACAGGATCGTCTTGCCGGACGAGCCGATCAGCTGGTCACCGTCCCGGTTCGGCAGCGTGGAGCCGAGCAGGCCGGTGATCTCCTCCTCGCGCGCGCCGTCGAAGACCGGCGTGGCGACCTTGGTGCCTGGCTCGCTGGCGTCGGCGCCGATGGCGCGCAGCCGCTGCTTCCAGTCCTCGTCGTCGCCGTCGACCCGCCAGCCGGCCCTGGCGACCCACCCCAGGTGCGTCTCCAGGACCTGGCCGACGTTCATCCGGCCGGGCACGCCCAGCGGGTTCAGCACGATGTCCACCGGGGTCCCGTCGGCGAGGAACGGCATGTCCTCCACCGGCAGGATCTTCGAGATGACGCCCTTGTTGCCGTGGCGGCCCGCCAGCTTGTCGCCGTCGGTGATCTTGCGCTTCTGGGCCACGTACACGCGGACCAGCTGGTTGACCCCGGGCGGCAGCTCGTCGCCCTCATCGCGCGAGAACACGCGGACGCCGATGACCTTGCCCTCCTCGCCGTGCGGGACCTTGAGGCTCGTGTCGCGGACCTCGCGGGCCTTCTCGCCGAAGATCGCGCGGAGCAGGCGCTCCTCCGGGGTCAGCTCGGTCTCGCCCTTCGGGGTGACCTTGCCGACCAGGATGTCGCCGTTGACGACCTCGGCGCCGATCCGGATGATGCCCCGCTCGTCCAGGTCGGCGAGCACCTCGTCGGAGACGTTCGGGATGTCGCGGGTGATCTCCTCCGGGCCCAGCTTGGTGTCCCGGGCGTCGACCTCGTGCTCCTCGATGTGGATGGAGGACAGGACGTCGTCCTGGACGAGCCGCTGGGAGAGGATGATCGCGTCCTCGTAGTTGTGGCCCTCCCACGGCATGAAGGCGACGAGCAGGTTCTTGCCCAGCGCCATCTCGCCCTGGTCCGTGCAGGGGCCGTCGGCGAGCACCTGGCCCTCCTCGACGCGCTGCCCCTCGTCGACGATGGGCTTCTGGTTGAAGCAGGTGCCCTGGTTCGACCGGCGGAACTTCTGCACGTGGTAGGTCGTGCGGGTGCCGTCGTCGTTCAGCACGGTGACGTAGTCCGCGCAGGATTCCTCCACCACGCCGGCCTTCTCGGCCAGGATGACGTCGCCCGCGTCGGTCGCGGCACGGTATTCCATGCCGGTGCCCACGAGCGGCGCCTCGGACCGCAGCAGCGGCACCGACTGGCGCTGCATGTTGGACCCCATCAGCGCGCGGTTGGCGTCGTCGTGCTCGAGGAACGGGATCATGGCGGTGGCCACGGACACCATCTGCCGCGCGGACACGTCCATGTAGTCCACCTCGTCCGGCGGGATCTGGTCGACCTCGCCGCCCTTGCGCCGCACCAGCACGCGGTTGGTCGCGAAGGAGCCGTCGGGGTTGATCGGCGTGTTCGCCTGCGCGATGACGTGCCGGTCCTCCTCGTCGGCGGTCAGGTAGTCGATCTGGTCGGTCACCTTGCCGCCGACCACCTTGCGGTACGGCGTCTCCACGAAGCCGAACGCGTTGACACGCGCGTAGCTGCTCAGGGAGCCGATCAGGCCGATGTTCGGGCCTTCCGGCGTCTCGATCGGGCACATCCGGCCGTAGTGGCTGGGGTGCACGTCACGGACCTCGAACCCCGCCCGCTCGCGGGACAGGCCGCCCGGGCCCAGCGCCGAAAGGCGGCGCTTGTGGGTGAGCCCGGCCAGCGGGTTGGTCTGGTCCATGAACTGCGAGAGCTGGCTGGTGCCGAAGAACTCCTTGATCGAGGCCACCACCGGGCGGATGTTGATCAGGGTCTGCGGCGTGATCGCCTCGACGTCCTGGGTCGTCATCCGCTCCCTGACGACGCGCTCCATCCGGGCCAGGCCGAGCCGGACCTGGTTCTGGATCAGCTCGCCGACGGTGCGCAGCCGCCGGTTGCCGAAGTGGTCGATGTCGTCGGTCTCCAGCGGGATGACGCGGTCGCCGGCGAGCATCTCCTCCTCGCCGGCGTGCAGCCGGACCAGGTACTCGATCGTGGAGACGATGTCTTCCTCGGTCAGCGTGCCCTGCCGGATCGGCAGGTCCAGGCCCAGCTTCCGGTTGACCTTGTAACGGCCGACCTTGGCCAGGTCGTACCGCTTGGGGTTGAAGTACAGGTTGTCCAGCAGCGCCTGCGCGGACTCGCGCGTCGGCGGCTCGCCCGGGCGCAGCTTGCGGTAGATGTCGAGCAGCGCGTCGTCCTGCCCGGCCGTGTGGTCCTTCTCCAGGGTGGCGCGCATCGACTCGTAGGCGCCGAACCGCTCCAGGATCCGGGCGTCGTCCCAGCCGAGGGCCTTCAGCAGCACGGTGACGCTCTGCTTGCGCTTGCGGTCGATGCGCACGCCGACGCTGTCGCGCTTGTCGATCTCGAACTCGAGCCAGGCGCCCCGGCTCGGGATCACCTTGCAGGAGTAGATGTCCTTGTCGCTGGTCTTGTCGACCTGGCGGTCGAAGTACACCCCAGGCGAGCGCACGAGCTGGCTGACCACGACGCGCTCGGTGCCGTTGATGATGAACGTGCCCTTGGACGACATGAGCGGGAAGTCGCCCATGAAGACCGTCTGGCTCTTGATCTCACCGGTCGTGTTGTTGATGAACTCCGCCGTCACGAACATGGGCGCGGAGTACGTCATGTCCTTGTCCTTGCACTCCTCGGCGGAGTACTTGGGCGGCTCGAACCGGTGGTCGCGGAACGACAGGGACATCGTCCCCGAGAAGTCCTCGATCGGGCTGATCTCTTCGAAGATCTCTTCGAGTCCCGACTGCTCAGGCACGTCCTTGCGTCCCGCCGCCTTGGCGGCCTGGATACGCGCCTTCCACTTGTCGTTCCCGAGCAGCCAGTCGAACGACTCGGTCTGCAGGGCGAGAAGATCCGGAACCTTCAGGGGTTCGTTGATCCGCGCGAAGGACACGCGGTAGGGACCAAGATTCGTGGCGGAGGCGCTGCGCGATGCTGCCAACAGGGGTCCTTCCGAACTTGTCGCGGAACTATCACCGCACGCACGCCAAACGCCCCGCGGCGAAAACCCCAGAGAGGTGAAGGAGGCACCGAGGACGTTAGAGTGCAGCGCAAATGGTCAGTGTAGCCAACGGCTGCACTGCTTGTCAACGGCAGGCCAATATGTGGTTCACCTTGCTCCGCAGCATCCCCTTTCGGTGGCGAAACGTCAAGCCGAAACGGCATGGTTCGAGCGGGTTGGCCGCGTGATGGATGCCACACGCGTGCGGACGTGTAGATGGTAACGCCGCTGGGTATCACGATTATTCCGGCCGGCGCCGGGACATCTGGCGCCGGGACATCTGGCGCCGGGGCACCGGCCGGCGCCGGGACGGGCGGCACCCGCACCCGCCGCCGCGGGGCCGCTCGCGCGCCGCGGGGCCGTTTCCCGGCCGCTCGCACGCCGCGGGCCGCTCGCGCGCAAACGCCGCCGCGCAAACGCCGCCGCGCAAACGGAAGGCGCCGCCCGGGAGGCCCGGGGCTTTCCCGGGCATCCCAGACGGCGCGCTGCCTTGGTCAGCCGTGGCCGCGGTCAGGTGGCACGGCGTGAGGGCTACTTGACCGTGACCGTGGCGCCGGCGCCCTCAAGGGCGGCCTTGGCCTTGTCCGCGGCCTCCTTGTTGACCTTCTCAAGGACGGTCTTCGGCGCGCCGTCCACCAGGTCCTTGGCCTCCTTCAGGCCCAGGCTGGTCAGCGAGCGCACCTCCTTGATGACCTGGATCTTCTTGTCGCCGGCGGCCTCGAGGATGACGTCGAACTCGTCCTGCTCCTCGGCCTGCTCGGCCTCGCCGCCGCCGGCGGCCCCGGTGGCGGCGGGGGCCACGCCGGCGACCGCCACCGGGGCGGCGGCCTTGACGTCGAACGTCTCCTCGAAAGCCTTCACGAACTCCGACAGCTCAAGGAGGGTCATCTCCTTGAACGCGTCGAGCAGTTCGGCGCTGCTGAGCTTCGCCATGATCGTTTCCCTTCGTTCCCTAGTCCTGGGTCTGCGACTCGGTGTCGCTTGCGTCGGCGGACGCGGCCGACGCCGGGGCGCCGGCCTCGAGCTTGGCGCGCAGCGCGTCGGCCAGCAGCGCCATCTGCGTGGGCAGCGCGTTGAACGTCGCGGCGGCATTGGCCATCGACGCCTTCATCGCGCCGGCCAGCTTGGCCAGCAGCACCTCGCGCGGTTCGAGGTCAGCCAGCTTGCCGACCTCAGCCGCGGTCAGCGGCCTGCCGTCGAGCACGCCGCCCTTGATCACGAGCAGCGGGTTCGCCCTGGCGAAGTCCAGCAGGCCCTTGGCGGCCTGCGCGACATCCCCTTCGACGAACGCGATCGCGGATGGCCCGGACAGCATCGGCTCGACCTGCTCTCCCAGGCCGGCCTCGGTGGCCGCGATCTTGGTGAGCGTGTTCTTCACCACGGTGAACGTGGCGTTGCCCTTAAGCGAACCGCGCAGTTCCGACAGCTGGGCCACTGTCAGGCCGCGGTACTCGGTGAGCACCGCGCCGCTTGACTGGCGGAACATGCCGGCGAGCTCCTCGACCGCGGCCGTCTTCTCGGCGTTTGCCATGCGCCTCCTTCCCATGTGTCGTCCTGCGGTATCGGCGCCGAAAACGGAAAACGCCCCGGGCGCAGGACGCACGGGGCTGCCACCGCGGCCACCGCGGATCCGCCGGAACGGACCCGCCAGCAGCGGTTGAGGCTCACGGTCGCCTGCGCGGGATGCCCGTCCGCGGAGACCCTCGCGGCCTCCGCCGGAACCTTCGGCCGGCCCTTGCGAGCCGGCATCCAGCGGTCTTCGGCGAAGACAAGTGTACGCGCAACGAGCGAGTGCCGGTAACGCGGACGGCGGCGCTCCCGGACCGGGAGCGCCGCCGTCACGCGGATGCGCGCCGGGCCGGCCTCAGGCGGCGGCCGCGGCGGGCTCGTCCTCGATGAAGCCGCGGGTCTTGTTCGGGTCGACCGGGATGCCCGGCCCCATCGTGGTGGTGAACGTGACCTTCTTCAGGTAGCGGCCCCTGGCGGCGGCCGGCTTGAGCCGGATCACCTCGTCAAGCGCGGCCGCGTAGTTTTCGAGCAGCGCCTTCTTCGGGAACGAGGCCTTCCCGATGATGAAGTGCAGGTTCCCGTGCCGGTCGGTGCGGAACTCGATCTTGCCGCCCTTGATCTCGGTCACCGCCCGGCCGACGTCCGGCGTGACGGTCCCGGTCTTGGGGTTCGGCATCAGGCCGCGCGGACCGAGCACCCGGCCGAGCCGGCCGACCTTGCCCATCAGGTCCGGCGTGGCGACCACCGCGTCGAAGTCGAGGAATCCGCCCTGGATCTGCTCGATCAGGTCATCGGAGCCGACGTAATCGGCTCCGGCCGCCCTGGCCTCCTCCGCGCGGGCGCCGGTCGCGAAGACCAGCACGCGGGCGGTCTTGCCGGTGCCGTGCGGCAGGTTGACGGTGCCGCGGACCATCTGGTCCTGCTTGCGGGGATCGACGCCCAGCCGGAGGTTAACCTCGACGGTCGGGTCGAACTTGGTCACCTGCGTGGCCTTCGCCAGTTCCACCGCCTCGGCGGGGCTGTACAGGCGTCCGCGGTCGATCTTCTCGGCGGCGTTCTGATATGCCTTGCTGCGCTTCATCGTGCTCTCCCTCGGTGGGGTCGTGGTCCTGTGGGCCCAGCGCTAGGCCCTGCCACTCCGTTATGGAACGTTGCTGACTTTCCGCCCGAACGCACGCGGCCGGCTCTTAGCCGCTCACCGCGCGCCCGGTACGCTATCCGCGCGCCCGCCACGGCGGCCTTGCCGCCGGGCACGCAGCCGGGGGGTCCGGGGGGTCGTCCCCCCGGGAAGATGCAGCCGGGGGTCCGGGGGGTCGTCCCCCCGGGAAGAACTAGCCCTCGACCTTGATGCCCATCGAGCGGGCGGTGCCCGCGATGATCTTCTCGGCGGCCTCGATCGTGGTCGCGTTCAGGTCGGGCATCTTGGTCTCCGCGATCTGGCGCAGCTGCGCCGCGGTGAGCGAGCCGACCTTGGTCTTGTGCGGCTCCTTGCTGCCCTTGTCGACGCCGGCGGCCTTCTTGATCAGCTCGGGGGCGGGCGGCGTCTTGGTGACGAACGTGAACGACCGGTCCTCGTAGATCGAGATCTCGACCGGGACGATGTTGCCTCGCTGGGACTCGGTCGCGGCGTTGTACTGCCTCACGAAGTCCATGATGTTGACGCCGTGCGGGCCCAGCGCGGTACCGACGGGCGGGGCCGGCGTGGCCGCGCCCGCGGGCAGCTGCACCTTGACGACGGCAGCGAGCTTCTTCCTTCTTGGCGGCATGGTGGTGGGATTCCTCTCTGTCTCCCGGGGGAGCCACCCCCCGTATCCCCCGGATCAGATCTTCGAGACCTGGTCGAACGAGAGCTCGACGGGCGTCTCCCGGCCGAAGATCGACACGAGCACCTTGAGCTTCTGGGTGACCGGGTTGACCTCGTTCACGGTCGCGGGGAGCGTCGCGAACGGCCCGTCCATAACGGTAACCGACTCGCCGACCTCATATTCCGGAGTCGGCTTCCTGACGGTCTCCGGCTGCTTGACGCCCTCGGCCGGGGCCGGCGCGAGCAGCGCGGCCACCTCGCTGAGCGGCAGCGGCGACGGCTTGCTCGACAGCCCGACGAAGCCGGTCACGCCGGGGGTGTTGCGGACCACGGCCCACGACTCGTCGGTGAGCTCCATCCGGACCAGGATGTACCCCGGCAGGACCTTCTCGTTGACCGTCTGCTTCTTGCCGCTCTTGACCTCGGTCACCTGGTGGATGGGAACCTCGATCTGGAAGATGTAGTCCTCCATGTTGAGCGACGTGATACGGCTCTCCAGGTTGGTCTTCACCCGGTTCTCGTATCCGGCGTAGGAGTGCACCACGTACCAGTCGCCGGGCAGCGTGCGCAGCTCCCGGGTGAACTCGGCGATGGCGTCGGACTCCTCGGCAGGCGCGGCGGCGCCGTCGGCCCCGGCGCCGTCGGCCCCGGCGGCGGCAGGCTCGTCAGCGAACCCGGAAGTCTCGTCGGTCACGTCGGCTGCCTCCCCATCCACTGCGCCGGTCGCCGGGTAGTCCTCGGTGTGCAGTTGGGACTCGGACACGGTCACTCACTCTCTTGTCTGCTCGCTGGGCCAGCGCTCGCGCGGTCGCCCGCCCGGCGAGGAACCCCCGGTAATCATCGTGCCACGTCGTGCGCGCGCGGCGCGCGACCCGGGGAGTCCGGGATCTGGCGTCAGCCGAAGATCCAGAACATCAGCTTGGTGAACCCGTAGTCGAGCGTCAGCACTATGGCACTCATGACGACCACGAACACGAGCGCGACCGCCGTGTAGGTCACGAGCTCCCTGCGGGTCGGCCAGATTACCTTCCGGAGTTCCGCCGCTACCTGCCGGGTGAACAAGGCGGGAGTGGTCCCCCGCCTGGCGGCACGACCAGACCCGCTCCGTCGCTCCGCGCTCTGGCCTCGCGTCTGGGTCGCCATGTCCTCACCTGTACAGCACTGAACGGATCACCACGCGCGGGCCAGCCGGACCGGGCTGGTCCAGCCAGTCTGCACTGGCAGGGCAGGAGGGACTCGAACCCCCAACCGCCGGTTTTGGAGACCGGGACTCTACCAATTGAGCTACTGCCCTCCGGATTGCAACCACCAGAGTGTACGTCGGATAGACCCCTCCCGTCGAACCGGACGCGGAATTTGCCCGGGGGAACGGCCCCCGGACCCCCGGCTGCCCTCGGCGCCTTGTGCCGGCGGCCGGGACCACGGACCCCGGCAACCCCGCTTCGGGTACCGCCCGGACCGCCGGGCGGCGAAACCAGTTCGTCCTCGGCCCACGGAAGATGACACCATGGACGCATGCCAACCACGAGAATATCGGCCCGCGTGTCCGCCATCTCCGAATCCGCGACCCTGGCCGTAGACGCTAAAGCCAAGGCGCTCAAGGCGGCCGGCCGGCCGGTCATCGGGTTCGGCGCCGGCGAGCCCGACTTCCCGACGCCCGGCTACATCGTCGAGGCCGCGCAGAAGGCCGCGGCGCAGCCGCGATTCCACAAGTACACCCCGGCCGCCGGCCTGCCCGAGCTCCGTCAGGCCATCGCCGACAAGACCGCCCGCGACTCCGGTTACATCGTGACCGCCGACCAGGTGCTCGTCACCAACGGCGGGAAGCAGGCCGTGTACGAGACGTTCGCCACGCTGCTCGACGACGGCGACGAGGCGCTGCTGCCCGCCCCGTACTGGACCACCTACCCGGAGGCGATCGCGCTCGCCGGCGGGGTGCCCGTCCCGGTGCACACCGACGAGAGCACCGGCTACCTCGCCTCGGTGGAGGCTCTCGACGCCGCCTGCACCGAGCGCACCAAGCTGCTCGTCTTCGTCTCCCCGTCCAACCCGACCGGCGCCGTCTACCCGCCGGAGCAGGTGAGGGCGATCGGCGAGTGGGCCGCCGCCAAGGGCATCTGGGTGGTCACCGACGAGATCTACGAGCACCTCGTCTACGGGGACGCGACGTTCTCCTCGGTCCCGGTCCAGGCGCCGGAGATCGCTGACCGGTGCGTGGTGCTCAACGGCGTGGCGAAGACGTACGCGATGACCGGCTGGCGGGTTGGCTGGATGATCGGCCCGAAGGACGTGATCAAGGCCGCGGCGAACCTGCAAAGCCACGCCACCTCGAACGTGGCGAACGTCTCGCAGGCGGCGGCGCTGGCCGCGGTCTCCGGTGACCTGTCCGCGGTCGCGGCGATGCGTGAGGCCTTCGACCGGCGGCGGAAGACGATCGTCCGGATGCTGAACGAGATCGACGGCGTCGTCTGCCCGGAGCCGCTTGGCGCGTTCTACGCCTACCCGAGCGTCAAGGGCGTGCTCGGCAGGCAGATCGCGGGCCAGCGGCCGCAGACCTCCTCCGAGCTGGCCAGCCTGATCCTCGACGAGGCCGAGGTCGCGGTGGTCCCGGGGGAGGCGTTCGGCACGCCCGGCTACTTCCGGCTGTCCTATGCGCTCGGGGACGCGGACCTCGAAGAGGGCGTTTCCCGGATCGGCAAGCTGCTCGCCGGCGCGCGCTAGGGGCGGGTCGCCGGGCCTGGGGAGCTTGCGCCGGCGCTCCTTCGGAGCGCCGGCGGGTAACTCCCCCCGCGCCCCGGGTCTCCTAAAGTCATAGAGCATGCCGCACGATCTGGCCACGCTGCCCAAGGCGCATCTGCATCTGCATCTCACCGGGGCCATGCGGCATTCGACGCTGGTCGAGCTGGCGCGGGCGCATGGGGTGGCGCTGCCGGCGGCGCTTACGCAGGAGTGGCCGCCGCAGTTGTCGGCGGCCGATGAGCGCGGGTGGTTTCGGTTCCAGCGCCTGTACGACACGGCGCGCTCGGTGCTGCGCACCCCGGCGGACGTCTACCGGCTGGTCAGGGAGACCGCCGAGGACGAGCGGGCGGAAGGTTCGGGGTGGCTGGAGCTCCAGGCCGACCCCTCCGGCTACGCGGCCCGGTTCGGCGGCATCACCGCGTTCACCGAACTGCTTCTCGACGCGGCCGCCACCGCCGCGCAGGCCACCGGCGTCGGGATCGCGGTCATCATCGCGGCGAACCGGACCAGGCACCCGATGGACGCCCGCACGCTCGCCAGGCTCGCCGCGCAGTTCGCCGGGCGCGGTGTCGTCGGCTTCGGCCTGTCCAATGACGAGCGGCGCGGCCCGGCAGAGGACTTCGAGCGGGCGTTCCGCATCGCGGAGCGGGCCGGGCTGCTGCTGGTGCCGCACGCCGGCGAACTGCTCGGCCCGGCCAGCGTCGCCGCGGCCCTGGACCGGCTGCACGCCGACCGGATCGGGCACGGCGTCCGCGCGGCCGAGGACCCCGACGTCGTCAAGCGGCTCGCCGCCACGGGGGTCACGCTCGAGGTCTGCCCGTCCTCCAACGTGGCGCTCGGCGTCATGCCGGACGCGGCCGCGGTGCCGCTGCGCGCGCTGTTCGAGGCCGGCGTGCCGGTGGCGCTCGGCGCGGACGACCCGCTGCTGTTCGGCCGGCGGCTGGTGAGGCAGTACGAGATCGCCCGGGACGTGCACGGGTTCACCCCTGCCGGACTGGCCGAACTCGCCCGGATGTCCGTCCTGGCCTCCGCCGCGCCGCCCGGCGTCCGCGCCCGCCTCCTGGCCGGCATCGACGCCTGGCTGGCCGCGCCCGCGTGAACGCCTCGCCGGCAGGCGCATAGCCCGGCCGCGCCCGCCCGGCGCGGCCGGGCGGCTGGCGCTAGAGGGCGACGCCGACCAGGGTGGGCTCGGGCTCCAGGGTGACGCCGAACGCGGCGCGCACCCCGTCGCGGATCTCGCGGGCCAGCGCCAGCAGGTCGGCCGTCGTCGCGCCGCCCGCGTTGACGAGCGCGAGCGTGTGCTTGGACGACACCCGCGCCCGGCCCGGCGCGCCGTATCCCTTGCCGAAGCCGGCGCGCTCGATCAGCCACGCGGCCGGCACCTTGACCCGGCCCCCGCCGGCGTCGAACCGGGGGACGGGTCCGCCCGCCGCCGCGGCCACCCGGGCGAACTCCCCGGCGCTGAGCACGGGGTTCGTGAAGAACGAGCCGGCGCTCCGGCTGTCCGGGTCCCCGGGGTCGAGCAGCATCCCCTTGCGTGCCCTTATGTTCAGCACCCCCGAACGTACCTCGCTGACTCCTGCCCGCTCCCCCTGCTCCACGTCGAGCTCGGACGCCAGTTCGGCATACGTCACCGGCATCGAGCGCGCCTGCCGCGCCAGCCGGAACGTCACGTCGAGGACCAGGTACCGCCCGGGCTCGCCAGCCTTGAACAGGCTGGTGCGGTAGGAGAAGCGGCACCGTTCGTTCGGAAGGATCCGGATCTGGCCTCCTCGCCGGTCGAATACCCGCACGGCGGTGATGACCTCGGCCACCTCATGACCGTAGGCGCCGACGTTCTGGATGGGCGTCGCGCCCGCCCGGCCGGGGATCCCGGACAGGCACTCCAGTCCCGCCAGGCCCTCGGCGACCACGGCGGCCACCACGTCATCCCAGTCCTCGCCGGCCGCGACCGTCACGTCCACGTGGCCGTCGGCGGCGGCGTAGCGGACGCCGCGGCTGGCGACGTGGACCACCGCGCCGGGAAAGCCGTCGTCGGCGATCACCAGGTTGCTCCCGCCGCCGATGAGCAGCACGGGCTCGCCCGCCGCGTCGGCGGCCCGGACCGCGTCGATCAGGTCGGCCTCCGTCGAGGCGGTCACGAAGGTCTTCGCCGGGCCGCCCAGGCCGAGCGTGGTGTAGTCCGCGAGATCGGTCACGGCAGGCGCACGACAGCGCGGGCGCGGGTCAGCACCTTCGTCCCGCCGGCGCGCGCGGTCAGGTCCACCGCCACCTTGTTGTCCCCGAGCTTCTCCGCGACCGTGCCGCTGACCTCGATGGCTGCGCCCTGGTCGTCGTCGGGGACGGGGACCATGGCCGAGAACCGGACGCCGAACTCGGTGACCGCCCCCGGGTCGCCCGCCCACTCGGTGACGAACCGGCCGGCCTGCGCCATCGTGTACATACCGTGCGCGATGACGCCCGGCAGGCCGACGGCGCGGGCGAGCCGTTCGTTCCAGTGGATGACGTTGAAGTCGCCGGACGCGCCGGCGTACTTGACCAGGTCCAGGCGCGTGACCCGGTAGGTCCGCGGCGGGAGCTCGGTCCCCGGTTCGACATCGGCGTACGTGACGGCCATCGTGTCCCGCCTACTGTCCGCGCTCGACGATCGTGGACCTCGCGGTGCAGACGTGCTCGCCACTCGTCGTGCTGATGTCCGTGGACGTCACCATCATCGTCATGCTGCCGACCGCCCTGATCGAGTCGACCGTGGTGGTCGCGACCACCACATCGCCTGCGTGCAGCGGGCGGGCGTAGCTGAAGCTCTGCTCGCCGTGCACGACCATCGAGTAGTCGAGCCCGAGGCCGGGATCGGCCTGCACCTTCGCGGTGGACGCCATGCTGATCACGATCGCGAAGGTCGGCGGCGCGATCACGTCCGGGTAACCCGCCTGCCGTGCCGCTTCCGGGTCCCGGCAAAGGCCGCTCGGCTCGCCGATCGCGTCGGCGAACTCGGCGATCTTCACCCGGCTGACCTCGTAGGGCTCGCCCGGCCCGAAAACCCGGCCGGCGTACTCGGTGTTGAGGGCCACCCCCGGCGTCCGCCCGGCTAGCGGGTCTCGCGGTGCGGCCGGTGGCAGCGGCAGTTCGGGCAGTACTTCTTCAGCTCCAGCCGGTCCGGGTCGTTGCGCCGGTTCTTCCGGGTGATGTAGTTCCGGTGCTTGCACTCCTGGCAAGCCAGCGTGATCTTCGGCCGGATGTCGGTGGCAGCCACGGGTGGAGCGCCTTTCTACACGAGAGCCTGGTCGGTCAAGGTTATCTTGACAGGTTATGGCCTGCTGGGTAGCGGAGGCCGGACTTGAACCGGCGACACAGCGATTATGAGCCGCTTGCTCTGCCTGACTGAGCTACTCCGCCATAGGGGACCATGTAAGGTTACCCGATCCTGGAGGTGCCCGCGCGCATCCCGGGGCCACGAGATGGGCAGCGCGCGGCGGCAGCGCGCGGCGGGCAGCGCGCGGCGGGCAGGGCGCGGCGGAGCTGGCGTGGACCCGGCCCCCGGATTTCCCGCGCGCTCACCTGGCGGGAAGTCCGGGGGGGCCGCGCTCACCTGGCGGGAACGCGGGGGTGAGCGCGGTACCTGGCCCTCCGGTACAGCGAACGGGCCGCCGACCCAAGGCGGCTCGCCCACACGCCGCCGCCGCTCACCCAGTACGACGAGTTTCCAAACCACTGCTTGTACCGGTCCTGGCCATAGCCGAAATCGACTCTCCCCACCCCGCGCGCGGCCGCCTCCTTGAGCAGCGCAAGCCATCCGATCGTCCCGGGCGAGAAGCGGGAATGCTCCGGGTCGTAGGCCAGGATCCACGGGGCGAGGATATGGCCGCATCTCAGGCTGAGGACAATGGAAAGCGGTCTCGTCCCTGCGTATAGCACGCTGGTCACGCCTGAACAGTCCTCATTATCGCTGCTGGCCAGCTCTCGCACCAGCGTCCGGCACGAGGGGGTCGACAGCCATCGGCGCACGCTCTCGAACTGATCCGATTTCCATTTAAGCAGCAGATGCAGGTGGGATGGGTCACCGCTATTCCACTCGAGTGAGACTTCGCCCATTTCGCGCTGAAGAGCCCGCCGGTATCCCTCGGTGCGGGAGATTCTCCTCGCCACGCCCCTGGGCAGGGCTCGCACATAATCATCGTAACCGCTGGGCATATCGGCATAGCGGACTTCCGCCCAGTGGCAGCCGCCCTGATAGCGGTACGGATCCAGGGAACGCTGCTCGGCAGGCGCACGGGAAAAACGCCAGCCGCGCAGGCCGGCGCGGCGGACGACTGCCCTCAGGTCAACGGGGTCATCCGATGAGACCAGGCCGTCCAGGCCGGTCTGGCCCCCGCCGAGCGTGGTCGCTATTCCGTCATCGCCCACCGCATAAGGGATAAACGCGCGTATCGCGCCGCCATCTTCCACGATGGCGACGCGCCCGTTCCCATCGGCACGGCATACGGCACGCGCATACGTCAATGACAGGCAGGGATGGGCTGCCATCGGGGGCGCACTTTGGAGTTCGCGCCACCGCTTCTCCTCGCTTATGCCTAGTTCCGCAGGCCGGACTACTCTCACCTGCATTGTCATGGCCATCCGCTCCGTTGCGTACTCGATGCCGGCGGGGCCCGGCCCGGCTCAAATCAGCGCACGCCGGCCGTATCCCCGTTCCGCATGCCGTCCCGGTTTCCGGCAATCCTGGCCATGCGCCATCTTCAGGCCTCCCCGTGAACGCATGCAAGACGCCGGGCGCGCAT
>DATGLH010000092.1:0-24426 GCA_035294225.1 Trebonia sp. | reverse complement strand
AACCCCGCCCCCGGGGTGGTGATCACCCCCCCGGTCGGCATCCAGTGGCAGAAGGGCACCACCTACCCGCTGGAGGCCAAGGTCGTCGACAACACCCTGCTGCCGCAGGCCAAGCTCACCGGCGACCTGCTGCCCACCTTCAAGTGAGCGCCGGCTGCCGCCGGAAAGCCGGCTGGTTTTCGAAAAAGAAGCAGCGATGACCACTCCATTGCTTGAGCTAGACCACGTGACGAAGCGGTTCGGCCGGGTCGTCATCGCCGAAGACCTGTCATTCTCGGTCGGAGCCGGGGACACGGTCGGGATCGTGGGGCCGAACGGGGCGGGCAAGACCAGCCTGTTCGGCCTCATCTCCGGCGACCTAGCCCCCGGCTCCGGCCAGGTCACGTTCGCCGGGCGCACCATCACCCGGCTCGACGCCGCCGCCCGGTGCCGCCTCGGCATCGGGCGGACCTATCAGGTGCCGCGGCCGTTCGTCGACATGACCGTGTTCGAGAACGTGCTCGTCGCCGCCCAGCAGGGCGGGGGGCTGCGGCGGAAGGCCAGCTACGCGGCGGCGGCCGAGGCCCTGGAGCGTACGGGCATGGCCGCCGAGGCGAACATCCCGGCCGCCCGGCTCGGCCTGCTACAGCGCAAGCGGCTGGAAATCGCCCGGGCCCTGGCGACCCGGCCGACGCTCCTGCTGCTCGACGAGGTCGCGGGCGGCCTCACCGACCCCGAGGTCACCGTGCTCGTCGAGATCGTCCGCGGCATCAACGCCGAGGGCACCACGGTGCTCTGGATCGAGCACGTGGTCCGCGCGCTCACCTCCTTCGTCAGCCGCATGCTCTGCCTGTACGGAGGGCAGTTCGTCGGGGATGGCGAGCCGGCCAGCGTGCTCGCGGACCCCAAGGTCCGTGAGGTCTACCTGGGGAGCGACATCAACACCCCGACCGTCATGGAAGTGCTGGACCAGGAAGACACCACCTCATGAGCGAGGCAGTCAACGACACCCGGCCCGGCGGCGCCGGCCCGCTGCTCGAAGTCCGCGGCCTCGTCGTGCACCACGGCCAGCTGCGGGCATTGTCCGGCATCTCGCTCCAGGTGTTCCCCGGCGAGGTGTACGCGATCATCGGCGCCAACGGCGCGGGCAAGTCAACCCTGCTCAGGACGATCGCGGGGCTGCACTCGCCGACAGCCGGATCGATCGTCTACGACGGCCGGGACGTGACCGGCCTGCGGCCGGAGAAGCGGGCCGGCGCCGGCATCGCCATGGTCCCGGAGGGCCGCCGCCTCTTCCCGTCGCTGACGCTGGAGGAGAACCTCAAGGTCGGCGCGACCTACGCGCGCAAGGGCCCGTGGACCATCGAGCGGGTCTACGACATGTTCCCGTGGATGAAAGACCGCCGCACCCAGCGCACCGCGCAGATGTCCGGCGGCGAGCAGCAGTCCGTGGCCATCGGCCGGGCGCTCGTCGCAAACCCGCGCGTCCTGCTGCTCGACGAGCTGTCGCTCGGCCTGGCGCCGGTCATCGTCCAGCGGATCTACGGGATGCTGCCGCAGATCCTGGAATCCGGCGTGACCGTCCTGCTCGTCGAGCAGGACGTGAGCCAGGCGTTGCGGGTGGCCACCCGCCTGCAGTGCCTGCTCGAAGGCCGTACCACACTGGAGGGCAAGCCATCCGACGTCACGACGGATCAGGTCGAGGCAGCGTACTTCGGCCTGGCAGGCCCGGCCGCCGAGGGCACCCTCCACGCCGGCCCTGCTGAGGGGAGCGAAGCCTGATGGCATGGGTCAACGCCATTATCCAGGGCATCTTGACCGGCGGCCTCTACGCGCTGTTCGCGTGCGGGCTGTCGCTGATGTTCGGCGTCATGAAGGTGGTGAACCTCGCGCACGGCGACCTGGCGACGGTCGCGGGATACATCGGCATCGGGATCATCGCCGCCACGCACATGCCGTTCCTGTGGTCGGTGCCGATCGTGGTGCTGGCCATGGCCGTGGTCGGCTACGTGCTCCAGCGGACGCTCATCCAGGCGGCGCTGCGCCGCGGCGAGCTCACCACGCTGATCGTGACGTTCGGCCTGTCGATGGTGATCGAGAACGGGCTGTTGCAGTTCTTCAGCGCCAACAACCGGGGCCTCGGGGTCGGCGACAACATCGTCACCGCCTCGTTCTCGATCGGCTCCCAGATCCAGGTCGCATGGCTGGACGTGATCATCTTCGTGCTGGCCATCGTCGTGCTGCTCGGGTTGCAGTACTACATGTCGTCCACCAAGTACGGCCGGCTGATCCGCGCGGTCGCCGACGACCGGGAGGCGGCGCAGCTTTGCGGCGCGGACTACCGGCACGTGTTCGGCGTCGCGGCGGCGATCGCGTTCGGCACCGTGGCGCTGGCCGGCATGGCGTACGGCATGACCACGGTGATCTCCCCCACGACCGGCACCGACACGATCCTGCTGTTCGCGTTCGCCGCGGTGGTGATCGGCGGGCTGGGATCGCTGTGGGGCACCCTGATCGGCGGCATCATCTTGGGCGTCGCCCAGCAGATCGGCGCGCAGCTCAACATCTCCTACGAGCTGCTGGCCGGCTACATCGTCTTCCTTGCGGTGCTGGTGATCCGGCCGCAGGGCCTTACCACGCGGAGGTCGCAGTCGTGAGCGTGGTCACAGACGCCACCGCCCGTTCGGAAGACAAATTGCGGGTAACCCGGTCGCGCAGGAACGTTGCCTGGACCGGTGCCGGCGCGATCGTCCTCATCGTCGTGCTCGGGGCGTTCCCGTACTATGTGCGGTCGGGCACCCTCGCGATCATGGTGCAGGGGCTGATCGTGCTGACGCTGGCCAGCATGTGGAACCTGCTGGCCGGCTACGCGGGCCTGGTCTCCGTCGGCCAGCAGGCGTTCTTCGGGCTCGGCGCGTACTTCCTGCTCATCCCCGCGATGCACGGGGTGTCGCCGTTCGCGGCGCTGCCCATCGCGGCCGTGGGCGCCGGCGTCGCCGCCCTCCCGCTGTGGTGGCTGCTGTCCCGGCTGCGGACCGGGTACTTCGCGATCGCGACCTGGGTGCTCGCGTCGGCGATCATGCTGTTCATCGAGCGGTTCCAGTCGATCGGCGGCGGCACCGGGATGCCGCTGCCCGGGCTGACCGGCTATGACCCCGCGGTGCTGACCGCGTACACCTACTGGGCGGCGCTCGCCGTCGCCGTGCTGGCCATCGCGGCGGTGTACTTCCTGCTCCGCGGCAGGCTGGGCCTGGTGCTGACCGCCATCCGCGACGACGAGCAGGCGGCGCGCAGTTCCGGCGTCAAGGTCGGCCTGGCCCGGCTGCTGGTCTTCGTCGTGGCCGCGGTCGGCTGCGGCGCCGCGGGCGGCATCCTGGCCATCGACCAGCTCCAGGTGGTGCCCGGCACTTCGGGCGGGGTCTTCAGCGTGCTGTGGACCGCCGAGATGGCGTTCGCGGTGATCATCGGCGGCATCGGCACGATCGAGGGCCCGATCGTCGGGACGATCGTCTACATGGTGCTCCAGCAGACGCTGCAGTCCTACAACGCCTGGTACCTGATCATCTTGGGACTGGTGGCGATCGCGGTCACGCTGTTCGCGAGGCGTGGCCTGTGGGGCCTGCTGGACGAGAGGTTCAGCATCCGGCTGTTCCCCGTGGGGTACTACCTGTGGGCTCCGGGCGAGACGCGCCGCCGTCGCCGGAGCGGCACCGGTTCCGCGGACACCCCCGCCAAGGCGGACGTCAGCCGCTAGCGGCTCATCCGGCTGGAGCCCAGGCGGTGCGGGCGGGGCCCGGAATGCCGGCGGCGGGCGGGACAATGAAGGCGTGCTGCTCGCGGAACTGGCCGAAGTTTCCCGTGCCGTCGCGGCGACTCCCGCCCGGCTGGCCAAGGTCGAGGCGCTCGCGGACGCGCTGCGGTCCGCGAGCGCGGAGGAGGCGCCGATCGCCGTCGCCTACCTGTCGGGTGAACTGCCGCAGCGGCAGATCGGCGTCGGCTGGGCCGCCCTGCGGTCGGCCCCGCCGCCGGCGGCCGAGCCTTCGCTGACGCTCGCCGACGTTGACGCGGCGTTCAGCCGGATCGGGGCGCAGGCCGGCAAGGGGTCAGCCGGCCAGCGCCGGCGGCTGATCGGCGAACTGCTCGCCGCGGCGACCGCTGGCGAGCAGCGCTTCCTGATGCGTCTGCTGTCCGGCGAGCTCCGGCAGGGCGCGCTCGACGGCGTGATGACCGAGGCGGTAGCGCGTGCGGCGTCGCTCCCCGTGGCACGGGTGCGGCGCGCGGTCATGCTGCGCGGGTCGCTGCCGGCCGTGGCCGGGGCCGCGCTGAGCGGCGGGAGCGCGGCGCTGAGCGGGTTCGGCCTGCGGGTGGGGCAGCCGCTCAGGCCGATGCTGGCCGCTAGCGCCCCGACGATCGAAGACGCCCTGGCCAAGGCCGCCGGCGGGACAGCCGCCGGGGCGGCCGGGTCGGCCGGGTCGGCTGAGGCGGCCGTCGAGTGGAAGCTGGACGGCATCCGCGTTCAGGTGCACGTCGCCGACGGCGGCGTGCGGTTGTTCACCAGGACGCTGGACGACATCACGGCGCGCCTGCCCGAGGTGACGGCGGCGCTCGGCAGGCTGCCCGTGCGCGCCGCCGTCTTCGACGGCGAGCTGATCGCGCTGCGCCCGGACGGCAGGCCGTACCCCTTCCAGGACACCGCGGCGCGGGTGGCCAGCGAGACGGCGCCCGGAAATCCCGTGCCGCTGTCGGTGTTCCTGTTCGACGCGCTGCACCTAGACGGCACCGACCTGATCGACCTTCCGGACGAGCAGCGGCACGCCGCGCTCACCGGCGCCGTGCCGGCCGGGCTGCTCATGCCCCGGCTGGTGACGGATTCCGCCGCCGAGGCGACCGCGTTCTTCCGCGAGGCGCTCACCCGTGGCCACGAGGGCGTGGTGGTCAAGTCGCTCGCCGCGCCGTACGCGGCGGGGCGCCGCGGCGCCGGGTGGATCAAGGTGAAGCCGCGGCACACGCTCGACCTCGTGGTGCTCGCCGTGGAATGGGGGCACGGCCGGCGCCAGGGATGGCTGTCCAACCTGCACCTGGGGGCCCGCGACCCGGGGACCGGCGGCTGGGTGATGCTCGGCAAGACGTTCAAGGGCCTCACCGACGAGCTGCTCACCTGGCAGACGGCCAGGCTGCTTGAGCTGGAGGAGCACCGCGACGACTGGACCGTGTACGTACGCCCCGAACTGGTGGTGGAGGTCGCCTTCGACGGCGTGCAGCGCAGCCCGCGCTACCCTGGCGGCGTGGCGCTCCGCTTCGCGCGGGTGCTCCGCTACCGCGAGGACAAGCCCGCCGCCGAGGCGGACACGATCGAGGCGGTCCGCGCGCTGGCCTCCGGGTGAGCCGGCGGCCTGTTCCGGGTTTGGGCTATGCGATCTCGCTGCTGTCTCTCATCACAGGTCATCGCGACGGGTCATCGCGACGGGTCATCGCGCGCAAAGGGGATCCTCGACGCGTGTTAGGACCGAATCCCTGCCCGCGTGGCGGACGAGCCGGCTGGAACGGCCGGCACTCGCACCCGGGCGGTACGTCCCCGGCGCCGGGCTGATCGCCGCTACTTCTTCTTCTTGCGCTTGCCGAAGGCGGCGGGGATGTTCCCGGACGGGGACGCCCCCCCGGGAAGGGGCGGCAACGCCGACGGGCCACCGCGGAAACCCGCGAAGGCGTCGCCGCCGAGGCCGCCGGGTCCGAGGCCGCCGCCCGCCTGGGCGTCGCGCAGCATTTCCGCGAGTTCCTCCATGGAGGCCGGCGCCGCGGCCTGCGACCCCGAGCCGTCCGCGCCGCGCGCGGGCCCGCCGCCCTGCCCGCGGCCGCCCTGCCCGCCCTGCCCGCGGCCGCCCGGCGAGCCGTTGCCCCGCGTACCGCCGGAGGCGCCGCCGGAAGCGGCCAGCGCGGCCTTCCGCGGGTCGCCGCTCCTGCGCTTGCCCTTCTTTCCCTTAGCGGCTTTCGCCACGGCGCGCCCGGAACGCCGTCCGCCGCCCATCAGGCCGGCCATGCCCGGCATCGCGCCCATCATCTGGCGCATCTGCCGCTGACCCTCGAAGAAGTTCGTGACCAGCTGGGACACCTCGCTGACGGTGACGCCCGACCCGTTGGCGATCCGCAGCCTGCGCGAGCCGTTGATGATCTTCGGGTTGCGCCGCTCTTCGGGCGTCATCGACCGGACGATCGCCTCGGCGCGGTCCAGGTCCTTGTCGTTGACCTGGGACAGCAGCTCCTTGTTCCGCGCCGCGCCCGGCATCATGCCGAGCAGGTTCTGGATCGGGCCTAGCTTGCGCAGCATGCCGAGCTGGTCGATGAAGTCCTCGAGCGTGAAGCCGTCCCCGGTCATGAGACGTTCGGCCATCGAGGCCGCCTGGTCGGCGTCGAACGCCTTCTCCGCCTGCTCGATCAGGCTGAGCACGTCCCCCATGTCCAGGATGCGCGAGGCCATCCGGTCCGGGTGGAACATGTCGAAGTCGGACAGCTTCTCACCGGTGGACGCGAACATGATCGGCTTGCCGGTCAGCGCGGCGATCGACAGCGCGGCGCCGCCCCGGGCGTCGCCGTCCAGCTTGGTCAGCACCACGCCGTCGTAGCCGACGCCGTCCAGGAACGCCTGCGCGGTCGCCACCGCGTCCTGGCCGATCATCGCGTCGACGACGAACAGCACCTCGTCGGGCTCGGTGGCATCCCGGATGGCGCGGGCCTGCGCCATCATCTCCTCGTCAATGCCCAGCCGGCCGGCGGTGTCGATGATCACGATGTTGTGCAGCGTCCGCCGCGCCTCGTCCAGCGACTGCCGGGCCACCGCCACCGGATCGCCGGCCCCGCTCCCCGGCGACGGCGCGTACACCGGGACGCCCGCCCGCTGCCCGAGCACCCGCAGCTGGTCCACGGCGTTCGGCCGCTGGAGGTCGGCGGCGACCAGGAGCGGGGTGTTGCCCTGCTCCTTCAGCCACAGCGCGAGCTTGCCCGCCAGCGTCGTCTTACCGGAACCCTGGAGGCCGGCCAGCAGGATCACGGTCGGCGGGACCTTGGCGAACCGCAGCCGCCGCGCCTGGCCGCCGAGGATCTCGATCAGCTCCTCGTGGACGATCTTGATGACCTGCTGCGCGGGGTTGAGCGCGGCCGACACCTCGGCGCCGCCGGCCCGCTCCTTCACGCGCGCGATGAACTGCCTGACGACGGGCAGCGCGACGTCCGCCTCGAGCAGGGCGATGCGTATCTCGCGCGCGGTCGCGTCGATGTCGGCGGGGGACAGCCGTCCCTTGCCCCGCAGCGTGGAGAAGACCTGGGTCAGCCGGTCGGAGAGCGTCTCAAACACGGTTCCAGGCTACCGGGCCGCCGGGGCTGGGGTCGTTCTTCCTTATGCCGGACGGCCGCGGCATCCTCTGGCCGGCCAGGCTCGGACCTCGGGATCCTCTGGCCGGCCAGGCTCGGACCTCGGGCCGTTCCGCCCGCCCCGCGGACGGGTAAGGCGACAGTGAGCGCGGCCAGCACCGTGCTTACGGTGCGGTGGCGGACGCCGGGGTCGGTGAGCAGGCCGCCGGCGGAGTCGGTGACGTAGAAGACGTCGACCGCCTCGGCGCCGAGCGTCTCCACGCGCGCCGCGCGGACGTCCAGGCCGCACTCGCCGAGCGCCCGGCCGATCCGCCAGAGCAGGCCCGGCTCGTCGTGCGCGCGGACCTCGACCACGGTCGCGCTCTGCGATGCGCCGTCGACCAGCGTGACCCTGGGGGGAGGCGCGCCGCCCGGCCTCCTGGCGGCGCGCGCCCGGCGCTCCAGCCGGTCCTCCACGTCCAGCCGCCCCTCCAGCATGCGGCGCAGGTCCGCCGCCACCAGTGTGGCGTCCGGGGGGTCGCCGTACTCCGGCGCCACGCTGAACACGGTGACCGCCGTGCCGCCGACCGAGGTCGCGTTCGCGCCGCGGACCGCCAGCCGGTGCGAGGCGAGCACGCCCGCGGCACGCCACAGCAGGCCCGGCCGGTCGGGGGCGACCACGGTGACCTCGCCGCCGTCCACGACCGCGGCCGGGCCGCCGTCGGCGGCCAGGGCGAGCTGGTCCTCGCGCAACGGCGCGGGCTCCGGCGTGGGCTCGCCGTCCAGCGCTGCCGACACCCGCCGTACCAGGTCGGCGACCAGCCCCGCCTTCCATTCGTTCCACGCGGCCGGCCCGGTCGCCAGGCCATCGGCCTGGGCCAGCGCGTGCAGCAGCTCAAGCAGGGACCGGCTGCCCACCGTGTCCGCGACGTGCCGCACGGTCATCGGGTCGTCCAGGTCCCTCCTGGTGGCCACCACCGGCAGCAGCAGGTGATGCCGGGCGGCGGCGGCGATCAGCTCGGCGTCGGCGTCGTTCAGGCCCACGCGGCGGGCCACGTCGCGAGCCACCACCTCGCCGGAGACACTGTGGTCGCCGGGCCAGCCCTTGCCTATGTCGTGCAGCAGCGCCGCCAGCAGCAGCAGGTCCGGGCGGGCCACGTCCCTGGTCAGCGCCGCGGCGTTCGCCGCGCACTCCACGAGGTGCCGGTCCACCGTGAAGCGGTGCAGCGGGTTGCGCTGCGGCCGGTTCCGCACCCGCTCCCAGTCCGGGATCAGCGCGGTCAGCAGGCCCTCCTGGTCTAGCGCTTCCCAGACGCCGATGGCCGACGGCCCGGCCCCGAGCAGCGCGAGCAGGGCATCTCGCGCCTCGTCCGGCCAGGGGACCGGCAAGGGCGGGCACTCGGCCAGCCGGGCGAGCGCGCGCGGCGCGAGCGGCAGGCCCGCCTGGGCCGCCGCGGCGGCGGCCCGCAGCACCAGCACCGGGTCCGAGGCCGGCGCCGCCGCGCGCGCCAGGACCACCTCGCCGTCCTGCTCGACGACCCCGTCCGCGAGGGGGCGGCGGTTCAGCTTGCCGCGCCGCATCCGCACGCCGATCGCGCGGCGGCCGGCCGCCCGGTCGGTCTGGCGGAAGGCGTGGTCGACCGCGTAGGCGACCGTGCGGCCGGCGCCGGCCAGGACCCGCAGCAGCGCGTCCCCGTCGAGCAGGCCGAGCGTGCGCGCGACCTCGTCCTGCTCTTCGAGCACAAGCCGGTCCAGACAGCGGCCCGTGACCTCGTGGAGCACATGCCGGGCGTCGAGGATCTGCTCGTAGGCGGCGCGCACCCGCGGTCCGGGCGCGGGCGCGACCCAGGCGGCGGCGATCGCCTGGATGGCGTGCACGTCCCGCTGGCCGCCGCGCGACTCCTTGAGGTCGGGCTCGAGCAGGAAGGCGAGTTCGCCGTGCAGCCGGGTGCGTTCGGCGTGCAGCTCCCTGAGCTCGGCCAGCCTGGTCCTGGCATTGGCGCGCCAGTCTTCGAGCGCACCCTCACGGAGCCGGGTGGTCAGGTCAGGGTCTCCCGCCACGTGCCGGGCGTTCAGCAACCCGAGGGCGACCTTGAGGTCGTTGCGGGCCACCCGCCTGGCCTGCGGCACGGTCCGCACCGCGTGGTCCAGCCGGGCCCCCGAGTCCCACACCGGGTACCAGACCCGGTCAGCGACCTTGGCGATGCCTTCCCTGCCCTCGTGCAGCAGCAGCACGTCAAGATCGCTGCCGGGCAGCAGCTCCTTGCGGCCATAGCCGCCCACGGCGACGAGGGCGACGCCGGGTTCGGCCCCCAGCATCCCGGCCAGCCATCGGTCTGTTTCCGCAGTCCTCCGGCTGCGATCAGCCGCGAATGAGGTCATGACGATCACCAGGTCCCCGGTTGTTCGGTGCGCGCCACGTCGCGGAGACGGTCGCGTTCGTGATACCGGCCCCCCGGATCGCGTTACGCGGCTCCGCCGACGCCTCGGGCTCGGCGGCTGGCTAGAGCGCGTCGGACCCGCGCTCGCCCGTGCGGACCCGGACGACCGTCTCCACCGGCACCATCCACACCTTGCCGTCGCCAATCCGGCCGGTCTGCGCCGCCTTGACGATCACGCCGACCAGATCGTCGGCATCAGCGTCGTCGCAGATGACCTCTACCCGGACCTTGGGCACCAGGTCCACCTGGTACTCGGCCCCCCGGTACACCTCGGTGTGACCGCGCTGCCTGCCGTATCCGCTCGCCTCACTGACTGTCATGCCGTGCACGCCGAATGCCTGCAACGCCGCCTTGACATCGTCGAGTTTGAAGGGCTTGATGACAGCCGTAATGAGCTTCATGCGCCTACCCTCTCGTTCGCCTGACCCGACAATGCCGTACGGCCGTTTCCGCAGTCCAGTCCGAATGTGTCAGCAGCGTGAAACAGCGGACCGATCTATTACGGCGGTGTTTCGCGGCACCCGGCGGCCAGCGCCCCGCGGGCCCGCGGGCCCGCGGTAAGCAGCGTTCCGCAGGTGCCCCGGCGGGCAGTGCCCCGCGGGCGCCCGGCGATCGGCGCCCCGGGCGGCCCGTTTCATCACCGGTGCCTGAGCCTCAGGTCGGCGGTTTCCGTGCCGCGGCGCTCATTGGGTGTCTTTTCCGGCGTATATCGCCGGAAAAGACACCCAATGCCGTGGCGAGAGCACGCGGGGCCGCGGCAGACGGACGGCGCCCGGCTCTGGCGAGCTCCCGCCGCGGGCGGGCTCTCGGTGTTCCTGCGGTCATGACTTGGGCGGACGCGCGGCACCGGCCGACGCGCGGCACCGGCCATCGGAGCCGGGAGGGCAACCCGGCGAATTCCCGGGGCCGCCCGCTACGGATCGTTGAAATTTGTCGATATAAGAGCGAACTGGTTCGAAAGAGATATTTAGTATGGGGCAGGCTTCCGATTCCGTCGGTTTCATAGGAGGGAAACTCGTTGCGAAAGATCCTCTCCCGGTTCGCTCTGGTCGCGGCGCTAGGCGTGCTCCCGGTCGGCGCGGTCACGGTCACGGCCACCCCGGCCTTCGCGGCAAGCTGCTCTGGGAGCAGTTGCAGCTTCCTTGACCCATACCAGACGGGCTGCTCCAGCGGCAGCTACCCCGTCATGACGCAGTACCCGTCTTGGGGAGGAGAAGCCCAGCTCTGGTGGTCACCGGCCTGCCAGACAAACTGGACCGTATACTACGCGCCGGGCACCAGCGGCTGGACCTGGTCGACGGGCGTCGGGAACAACTACGGCCAGTGGGATTACGGCCCTCCCTATACCGGCAGCCTGACCGGCTGGACCGACCAGCTCTACTCGCCGGGACCGGCGACCATGTGCGTGTCACGGACTCCGAGTGGCGGCGGCCAGACCCAATGGGCGTGCTGGACCCAGCCGCGGTAACCCTGACCGCCTGCCCGTGCGGGCTCCCCGCCGCGGGCAGGCCGGCTACCCGGCTGCCAGGACGGGCGCCGCTGGTCAGCCGCCGAGGATGGCGTCGACGAACGTGACCGGGTCGAACGGCGCGAGGTCGTCCGGGCCCTCGCCGAGGCCCACCAGCTTGACCGGGACGCCGAGTTCCCGCTGCACCGCGATCACGATGCCGCCCTTGGCGGTCCCGTCCAGCTTCGTCAGCACGATGCCTGAAACGTCCACCACTTCCGCGAACACGCGGGCCTGCCGGAGGCCGTTCTGGCCGGTGGTGGCGTCGAGCACCAGCAGGACCTCATCCACGGAGGTGCGCTTCTCGATGACGCGCTTGACCTTGCCGAGCTCGTCCATCAGGCCGGTCTTGGTGTGCAGGCGGCCCGCGGTGTCGATGAGCACCACGTCGGCCTCGGTCTCGATGCCCTTGCTCACCGCGTCGAAGGCGACGCTCCCCGGGTCCGCGCCCTCCTTATCGGACCGGACCACCTGCGCGCCCACCCGCTCACCCCACGTCTGTAGCTGGTCGGCCGCCGCGGCGCGGAACGTGTCAGCCGCGCCGAGCACGACCGCCTGACCGTCGCCGATCAGCGAACGGGCGAGCTTGCCGCACGTGGTGGTCTTGCCCGTGCCGTTGACGCCGACCACGAGGATGACGGCCGGGCGCCCCTCGTGCCGCTGCGTCCGCAGCGCCCGGCTCGCCTCGGTCTCCACCTGTGCGAGCAGTTCGGCGCGGAGCATGGCCCGGACCTCGTCGACGGTCCGCGTTCCCTCGACCTTCACCTTGGTCCGCAGGTCCGACACGATCTGCCTGGCGGGTGTCACCCCGACGTCGGCCGTGATCAGGACCTCCTCGATCTCGTCCCACGTGTCCTCGTCGAGCCGGTCCCTGGACAGCAGGTTCAGCAGCGCGGACCCGAACCCGGTCTGCGACCTGGCCAGCCGCGCCCGCAGCCGGACCATGCGCCCGGCCGAGGGCGGCGGCTTCTCCAGGACCGGTTCCGCCACGGGCTGCCCGGCCGGCGGAGCCGGGGGCGCGGGCGCAGGCGCGGTCACCGTCGCCGCCCCGGCCGTGCTCTCGGACTCCGGGCCGTCCCGGGTGATCGTCCCCGTGCCGCCGCCCGCCGCTATGTCGCCGCCCGCGCGACCGCGGCGAACGCCCCTGGTACCGCGCGGCCGCAGCAGCATCGTCCCGCCGAGTCCGAGAAGGAGGACGGCCAGCACAACGATGAGGATGATGTATTCCATAACACCTACAGTCTCCCGGAACGGCGGTTCCCGCCCGGCTTTCAGTCCGCTGATGACGCCTTGAGCACGCTCTAGCATGCCCGATAAGACGACACCCACACGACGCGCCTCACAGGTTAACCGCCCATAGGCGTGTCATCCGGGCCGCAAGGCACCGGATCGGGGGTTGTGGCCCACAACCCCCGATAGAAGAGGGCTGTGGCCCACAGCCCCAAAACGGCGGCCGGAGGCGCGGCGGGCGGCGGGCCGGGACCGGGACGGACGCGGGCCGGAGGCGCGGCGGGCGGCGGGCCGGGGCGGGCTCAGGCGGGCTCGTGTTCGCGGACGCGCTGGCTGATCACGGTGGAGACGCCGTCGCCGCGCATCGTGACGCCGTACAGGGCGTCCGCGGCCTCCATGGTGCGCCGCTGGTGGGTGATGACGATCAGCTGGGAGCTCTCCCGCAGTTCCTCGAAGACGCCCAGCAGCCGCTGGAGGTTGCTGTCGTCGAGGGCGGCCTCCACCTCGTCGAGCACGTAGAACGGCGACGGGCGGGCCTTGAAGATGGCGAACAGGTAGGCGATCGCGGTCAGCGACCGCTCCCCGCCGGACAGCAGGGACAGCCGCTTGACCTTCTTGCCCGGCGGCCGCGCCTCGATCTCGATGCCGGTGGTGAGCATGTCGTCCGGCTCGGTCAGCAGCAGCCGCCCCGAACCGCCGGGGAACAGCCGGGCGAACAGCCCCTCGAACTCGCGCGCGGTGTCGGCGTAGGCCGAGGCGAACACCTCCTGCACCCGGTCGTCGACTTCCTTGACGACGGTGAGCAGGTCGCGGCGGGTCTTCCGGAGGTCCTCAAGCTGGGCGGCGAGGAACTGGTGCCGCTCCTGCAGCGCCGCGTACTCCTCCAGGGCCAGCGGGTTCACCTTGCCGAGCCTGGCGAGCTGGCGTTCGGCTTCCGCGGCGCGCGCTTCCTGCTCCTCGCGCACGTACGGCACGCCGGCAGCCCCGGCCCCGGACGGGGCCTCTTCCTCCCCCGCCTCTCCCTCCCCGGCCGAACCCCGCATCGCCTCGCTGACCGCGCGCAGCGCGTCCTGGAGCGTCTCAGGCACGCGCGCGGGCGCCGCCTTGGCCTTCGGCGAGCCGACGACCGGGCCGACGACCGGGCCGACGACCGCGCCGGCGGCCGCCGGCACCGGCACGTCGGGCCCGTACTCGGCGACCAGCACGTCCGGCTGAACGCCGTACTCGTCGATCGCGTGCGCCTGGAGCTGCTCCAGCCGCAGCCGGTGCTCGGCCCGCGCGATCTCCGTGCCGTGCGCGGTGTTCACCACCTTGTCGAGTTCGGCGGACAGGGCGGTGACCCGGGCGCGCACCGCCTTGAGCGCCTCGGCACCGCGCGCGCTCGCCGCCTCCGCCTGCTGACGGCGCGCGTCGGCGAGCGCCAGCGAGGACTCGGCGGCGGCCGCCGCCGCGGCGGCGCCGGAGGCGACGGCCCGGGCGACGGCGGCCTGGGCGGCCCGCTGCCGGCGCCTGGCCGCGGCACGCTCACGGGCCGCGCGCTCGGCGGCGGCCGCCGCGGCCAGCGAGTCGGCGCGGCCGCCGATGGCGCGCAGCCGCTCTTCCAGCGTGCGCACCTCCAGCCGCGCCTCCATCTCGGCGTCGCGGGCCGCGACGGCGCGCCGCGTCATCTCCTCGCGCTCTTCGTCGGCCAGGTCGCCTTCGAACTCCGGGTCGCGGGCCCGCAGCTCCTCGGCCTCCGCCTCGGCGAGCTCGCCTTGCAGCTGGGCGAGCTTGGCCAGGTCTTTCTCGGCGGACCGGCGTGCCGCGCCCACCGATGCGTCCAGCCGCTTGGCCTCGTCGGCCGCCGCCCGCGCCGCGCCGGCGAGGCGGCCGAGCCGGCCCGAGATCTCCGCCGCCGCCGCGTCGGCCGCCTGCATCCGGCTGCGCGTCTCCTCAAGCACCTGCCTGGCCGCTTCCTGCGCCTCGACCGCCTCGGCGAGCGCCTCCGCCGCGGCCTCGCTGGCCAGCTCGGCCGCCGACAGCCGTGCCGCCGCCTCGTCGGCCGCCGCCCGCACGTCGAGCAGCGACTGCGTCCGCGCCGACCCGCCGTGCGCCCAGTGCGCGCCGAGCACATCGCCCGCCGTCGTCACGGCGCGCAGCCCCGGATTATCCCGAACGCACGCGGCTGCCTCTTCCAGGTCACCCGTGACCACGACGCCCGCCAGCAGCGCCCTGACGGCCCCGGCGAGCTCGGCGGGAGCCGTCACGAGGTCGAGCGCCCACCGCGCGCCGGCCGGGAGCGAGGCCCGCGGCCCACCGCCCCCGTCTTGCGAGGCGCGTGGCCCGCCGGCCTGATGCGAAGAGGGTGGCGGGCCAGGGGCTGGGCGCGGGTCGGAGGGCGCGGGATCCGCGATGACGAGGCCCACCGTGCCGGCGTCGGCGGCGCGCACGGCGGAGAGCACCTCTACCGCGGCGTCCAGGCCGTCGACGGTGAGCGCCTCCGCGCACGAGCCGAGGGCGGCCGCGACGGCCGTCTGATAGCCGTCGGCGACGGTCAGGCGCGCCGCGAACGAGCCGAGCACGCGGGCGAAGCGCTCCGGGTCGGCGAGCACCGCCGCGGTCGCGTCCACCCCCTGGCGCAGTGTCTCCCGCAAGGCCTCGGCACGCGCCCGCAGCGCCGCCACCTCGCTGTTGGCGGCACGCTCGGCCTTGCGAGCCGCGGCGGTCCGTTCGGAACGCCGATTGTGGATCTCGGTTGCCCGCTCAAGCTCGGCGGCCAGCTCGCCGCGGCCGGAATCCCCGCCGTCGGCCACGTCCTGCACCTGGCTGTACTCCAGGCGGGCGCGCTCGGCACGGGCGCGGGCCTGCTCCGCGGCGGCGGTCAGCCGGCCGATCTCCTCCTGCGTGGCGGCGCTGCGGCTTTCCGCGGCGTCGACCATGCCGCGCAGCCGCGCAAGGCGCTCCGCGCGGCCGGCCGCAGCGCGGGCCGCGTCGGCCAGCCTGCGCTCGGCGGCGGCGAGCGCCGCCTCGGCGGCGGTGCGTTCGGCGACGGCCGCGGCGAGGGCCTCGCGGCCTCCGGCCAGCCGCTCGGTCAGGCCCTCCTCTTCGGCGCGCAGCTGCGCCGCCTGCCGCTCCATCTCGTCGGGATCGCGGCCGGGGCGCTCCGGTTCGGGTTCGGCGGACAGCAGGCGGGCCCGCTCGCCGGCCAGGCCCGCGACGCCGCGCAGCCGCTCGGTGAGCGAGGACAGCGCGAACCAGGTCTGCTGGGCCCGCGCCAGCTCGGCGCCGCTCGCCTGCGCCGCGTGGTCAAGCTCCTGCTCCTGCTGGCGCGCCGCCGCCAGGTCGGCCTCCAGGGCGGCCCGCCGGGCGCGGATGGCGGCCTCGTCGGCCGCCTCGCGCGCTTCTTCGTCCCGGAGCGTCACGTAGTCGTCGGCGAGCAGCCGCAGCCGCGCGTCGCGCAGCTCGGCCTGGATGACGGCCGCCTTGCGGGCGACCTCGGCCTGCCTGCCGAGCGGCTTCAGGCGCCGGTTCAGCTCCGCGGTCAGGTCGACGAGCCTGGTCAGGTTGGCCTGCATCGCATCGAGCTTGCGCAGCGCCTTCTCCTTGCGCTTGCGGTGCTTGAGGACGCCCGCCGCCTCCTCGATCAGCGCGCGCCGTGCTTCCGGGCCGGCGTGCAGGATCGCGTCGAGCTGCCCCTGCCCCACGATGACGTGCATCTCCCGGCCGAGGCCGCTGTCGGAGAGCAGGTCCTGGACGTCGAGCAGCCGGCAGGAGTCACCGTTGATCGAGTACTCGCTCTGCCCGGAGCGGAACATCAGGCGGCTGATCGTCACCTCGGCGTAGTCGATCGGCAGCGACCCGTCGCTGTTGTCGATCGTGAGGGTCACCTCGGCGCGGCCGAGAGGGGCGCGCGACGTCGTGCCCGCGAAGACGACGTCTTCCATCTTGCCGCCGCGCAGGCTTTTCGCGCCCTGCTCCCCCATCACCCAGGAGAGGGCATCGACGATGTTGGACTTGCCCGATCCGTTCGGGCCGACGACGCAGGTGATGCCCGGTTCCAGGCGCAGCGTGGTGGCCGAGGCGAACGACTTGAAGCCGCGCAAGGTGAGCGACTTCAGGTACACGCGCTCTCTCCTCCCCCGGCCCGGTCCCAGCTATCGGCGCCCGGCGAACGGCTGCCACCCGAACACTACCGCCAGCGGGCAGCTATCCGCCGGAAACGGCGCGACAGGGAAGAATCCCCCTGAACAACAGGTGACCCATCGATGATCATCAGGGTAAGGGCGGCCCACAAGGCTACGGCTGCCTTACACGGGAAGTGTGTTCCTCACCACGTCGCGAAACGGGACAGAGCGCCATAAAACAACGAATAGGGACGCCGGGAGGGCGTCCCTTGTTCGTACTGCGTCTTTTTGCCGTGTCGCGCTTGCGCCTTGTTGGCGAGCCGAGCTGCGCTTCCCGAGGTCGTCAGGTAAACGCCGGCTCACGGTCCAATACCAGCACGTCACCCTCGTGACCGCCGCCAGCGGCAAGCGTGTCGTTCTCTTCCTGGAGCCTCGCAAGCTCGGCTTCCAGGTCGCGAACGCGCTGCTGGAGACGGCGCATCTCGGAGACCATGCGGGGATCGGCGCCGCCGACGTGGCCGAATAGAGCCTTCGCCATGGTTAAAGGTCCTCCACACTGAGTGACCAGAGTGGGCACACATGTAATGCGCACGCCCATGCGTGCAAACACCAGTTACAGGGTCTCACCCTGGCCTTTTGTGGTCAAGTTGAGTGCCGCTCGCAACCCGGTACGTGCCCTTATCTTACCAAAGATGCAATGGGCGGACAAACCCGATGGCCGGGAAACCACCACATCTTGGGGCTTCCGGCCCCGGAGGGGCTACTAGTGGGCGCCGCCGGGGCGGGGCTGGCAGCGGGGACAGCTATAGGACGAGCGGTTCATGAACGCGTCCCGGCGGATCGGGGTCGCGCACCGGCCGCATGGCTGCCCCGCGCGGCCGTATGCCCGGAGCGACCGTTCGAAGTAGCCGCTCTCGCCGTTCACGTTGACGTACAGCGAGTCGAAGGACGTGCCGCCGGCCTTGAGCGCCTCGGTCAGCACGTCATGGACCGCTTCGAGCAGCCGGGAAACCTCGCCGCTCGTGAGCCCCCCGGCCGGCCGCGCCCAGTGCAGCCGGGCGCGCCACAGCGCCTCGTCGGCGTAGATGTTGCCGATGCCGCTGATCAGCGACTGGTCGAGCAGCGCGCGCTTGACCTCGGTGCGGCGGCGGAGCAGCCGGGCGGCGAAGGCGCCGGGATCGAAGGCGGGCTCCAGCGGGTCCGGCGCGATATGCGCGATCGGCGCCGGCACCGCGCCGGCGAGGGGAACGCACATGAGGTGGCCGAACGTGCGCTGGTCGGTGAAGCGCAGGTCCGGGCCGCCGTCGGCGAAGGTGAACCGGGCGCGCACGTGTGGCGACAGCGGCCGGCCCGGTTCCCCGACCAGCATCTGGCCGCTCATGCCCAGGTGCGCGAGCAGCGCTTGTCCCCCCTGCTGGCCCGGGCCGGCCGGAGCGTCGTCGAGGGCGAGCCAGAGATATTTGCCCCTGCGCTCGGCTCGCTGGAAGCGGCGGCCGGCCATCGCGGCGGCGAAGCCGGGCGGCCCCGCGGGGTCCCGGCGCACGGCGCGCGGGTGGAGCACCCGCGCCTCCGCGACGACGCGTCCCACGACGAAGCGTTCCAGGCCCGCGCGGACGGTCTCGACCTCGGGCAGTTCAGGCATCCTGGCCGGCCCCGGCCTCCGGAGACCGCGCCGGGGCGTCCGGAGCCGCCACCGCCCGTTCGGAATGATCTTGTTCTGCCGCCGCCTCGGCCTCGGCGGTGATCGCGCGCCACGCCGCCTCGGCGGCCAGCTGTTCGGCTGCCTTCTTCGAGCGCCCCTCGCCGTGGCCGAGTTCCCTGCTCCCCACCCGCACCACAGCGCGGAACAGCTTCTGGTGGTCCGGGCCGCTGTCCTTCACCACGTACTCGGGCACGCCGAGCCCGTGGGCGGCGGTCAGCTCCTGCAACGAGGTCTTCCAGTCGAGCCCGGCGCCGAGCAGCGCGGAGCGCTCTATGACCGGGTCGAAGAGCCGGTGCACGAGCGCGCTCGCCGCCTCAAGGCCGCAGTCGATGTACGTCGCGCCGATGACCGCTTCGAGCGTGTCGGCGAGAATCGACGGCTTGTCGCGGCCACCGGTCCCCTCCTCGCCCCGGCCGAGCCGGACGTACGCGCCTAGCTGGAGCTGTCGCGCGACCTCGGCGAGCGCGCCCATCTGGACCACCGCGGCACGCAGCTTCGCGAGGTGGCCCTCGGGCAGGTTGGGGTGACCGGTGAACAGCGTGTCCGTCACCACGAGCCCGAGCACCGAGTCGCCAAGGAACTCAAGCCGCTCGTTGGTCGGCAGACCGCCGTTCTCGTAAGCGTACGAACGGTGTGTGAGCGCACGCTCTAGGGTTTCCGCACTAATCGGGACGCCAAGGACGCCCGCTAGTTCGGCCGGGTCTTTGGCTTCCGTGACGTCCCCGTCGTTACGTCTACCGCTCACCGGCGCTCCCTACATACAGGCTCAGGCTGGCGTGATGACCTGCCGGCGCCGGTAAGTGCCGCAGGTCGGGCACGCAGCGTGCGGCAGCTTCGGGCTGTGGCACTGCGGGCAGTCCACCAGCGTCGGAGCGGACGCCTTCCACTGTGCGCGCCGGGAACGCGTGTTGCTGCGCGACATCTTCCGCTTGGGAACAGCCACTTCAGCTCTCCTGTCAGTCTTCTACTCGGTCAGAAACATCGAGCTGGCGAAGCGGACCCCACCGGGGATCCAGCTCCTCGCCGTGCCCGTGGAACGGGCCCGCTTCGGCGAGCCGCGCGCCGCACTCGGCGCACAGCCCAGGGCAGTCCTCCCTGCACAGCGGCGAAAGCGGCAGCGCCAGCACCACCGCGTCACGGAACGCCGGTTCCAGGTCGAGCAAGTCCCCGTCGAGGAAACGCTCCTCGTCGGCCTCGTCATCGCCGGGGTCCGGCAGGTAGCGGTACAGCTCCTGGAAGCTGACCTCCGACGTGGAGGTCAGCGGGTCCAGGCACCGCGCGCACTCGCCCGTCAGCCGGGTGACTGCCGAGCCGGTGACGAGCACCCCCTCGGAAACCGCCTCGAACCGCAGGTCAAGAGCCACGTCCGCGCCGGCGGGAACCAGGACAAGGCCCGAGCCGAGACCCTCGGGCGCGTGCGCCGTCCGCTTCTCCGTCCGGGAAGAGCCAGGCCGCCGCCCGAGCGACCGCATGTCGAACACGAACTCGCCGCTGGCACGGCCGTGGCCGTGGGGGCTCCTGGGCCCCTGGGCCGCCTCATGGCCGTGCGCGGCGGGCATCCCGCGCGCGACGTACTTTCCGTTAGCGTTGGACATCACAGTTTACCGTGTCGGCAGTTTGCTGGACCGACCGAATAGCCTACCGGCGGCGCGCGGTATTCCCAACTCGGCGGACTTCACGGCTACTCTCGGTTACCTCCCGCGGCCCTCCCTCACGGGCGCCTTCCCCGGTTAGCTCATGGCGTCACTCCCCGCCCAGGCGGACGCGCAGCCGGTCCAGGACCGGTTCGGGGACCAGGCCGCTGACGTCGCCGCCGTACTTGGCGATCTCCTTGACCAGGCTGGAGCTCAGGAACGAGTACAGCGGGTTGGTCGTCATGAACAGCGTCTCGACCTTGGCCAGCCGGTAGTTCATCTGCGCCATCTGCATCTCGTACTCGAAGTCGCTGACCGCGCGCAGGCCCTTGACGATCGCGCTGATGCCGTTGGCCGCGCAGAAGTCGACCAGCAGCCCGTGGAAGCGCTCGATCCGCACGTTGCCGTAGCCCTCGGTGACCTCGCGCAGCATGTCGACCCGCTCATCCACCGTGAAAAGGCTGCGCTTGGTGATGTTGATGAGCACCGCCACGACCACCTCGTCGTACAGGGCCGCCGCCCGGCTGACGATGTCCAGGTGGCCGTTCGTGACCGGATCAAATGAGCCGGGACATACCACTCGCTGCACTCGGTATCACTCCTCATGCGCCTCATGCGCCTCATACACCTCATGCGCCGGCCGCGGCGCGGTCTCCGGTGCCTGTACGGTGACCGCGCCGCTGCCGTACCAGCCGTACCAGAAGGTCGCCTCACCGTACCTTCGTGACTTTCCCGGCAGGTAGCCGGGGGGCCACTCAACCGGGCCGGACCGCGTCGCGCGCTCGACGACGGCCAGCGCGCCGTCGGCCAGCCACCCGGCGGCCAGCAGGGCCAGCATCCGGGTCACCGCGGCCGGGGTCACCGCGTACGGCGGGTCGGCGAACGCCAGGTCATAGCGGTCCCGGGGGTCTGGCGGACGGGCCAGCAGGCGTTCGGCGCGATCGCTGACGACCGTCGCCCCGGCGATGCCGACCACCGCGATGTTCGATGCGATCACCGCCGCCGCCCTTGCGTCGGACTCGACGAGCAGCACGTGCCCGGCGCCGCGCGAGAGCGCCTCGAGCCCCACCGCGCCCGAGCCGGCGTACAGGTCCAGCACGCGCTTGCCGTCCAGCGAGCCGAGTTCGGACAGGACGGAGGCGAACAGGCCTTCCCTGGCACGGTCGCTCGTCGGCCGGGTGGCCGTGCCGCGCGGGACGGCCAGGCGGCGCCCGCGGGCCGCCCCGGCGATGACCCGTGTCATCCCTTCAGTGTGACAGTCCCGCCGCCGCCGGATGCATCAGGCTTTGTCGAGGAACTCGGCGCGCTGCGGCCCGAGCAGCTCATCGATCGCCTGCCGGAGCGCGGGATGCGCGGTGAGCTGGGGGTCGGCCTCGACGAGAGCGGACGCCTCCTCCCGGGCGAACGCGATCAGGTCCTCGTCGGACAGCAGCCGCAGCATCTTGAGGCTGCTCTGCCGGCCGGCCTGGGCGGCGCCGAGCACGTCGCCCTCCCGCCGCTGCATCAGGTCGAGCCGGGACAGCCGGAACCCGTCCGACGTCGCGGCGACGGCGTCCAGCCGCTCCCGGGAGGGGCTCCCCTCCGGCGCGTCGGTCACCAGCAGGCAAATCCCGGCGGCCTGGCCCCGGCCCACCCGGCCGCGGAGCTGATGCAGCTGGGAGACGCCGAAGCGCTCGGCGTCCATGATGACCATGGCGGTCGCGTTGGGCACGTCCACGCCCACCTCGATCACCGTGGTCGCGACGAGCACGTCGATCTCGCCGGCCGCGAACGCCGTCATCACCCGGTCCTTCTCCTCCGGGGGCAGCCGTCCGTGCATGATGCCCAGCCGCAGCCCCGAAAGCGGCCCTTCGGCCAGCACGGGCGCCACGTCGAGAACCGCCAGGGGCGGGCGGCGGGCGGTGAAGTCGGCCAGGGCATCGCCGTCGGGGGCGCCGCGGTCCGCGCCGGCTCCGAAGAGCTGGCCCGCGCCGGCGTCGTCACCGTCGTCTGCGTCATCGCCGTCGTCTCCGGCGAGGTCGCCGATGCGCGGGCATACCACGTAGGCCTGGCGCCCGGCCGCGACCTCTTCGCGCACCCGCTCCCACGCGCGTTCGAGGTACCGCGGGCGCTCCACGGCCGGCACCACGTGCGTCGTGATGGCGGAGCGGCCGGCCGGGAGTTCGGCCAGCGTGGAGACCTCCAGGTCGCCGAACACGGTCATCGCCACCGTCCGCGGTATCGGTGTCGCCGTCATCACCAGCATGTGCGGCCGGGAGCCGGCGGCCTTGTCACGGAGCGCGTCCCGCTGCTCGACGCCGAACCTGTGCTGCTCGTCGATGACCACCAGGCCGAGGTCGGCGAACCGCACGCGGTCTTCGAGCAGGGCGTGCGTGCCGATGAGGATCCCGGCGTCGCCGGTGAAGGCATCCGAAAGCGCCGTGCGCCGCGCCGCCTTGCCCGTCGAGCCGGTGAGCAGCGCCACCCGTGTCCCGTGCGCCGCGCCGCCGAGCTGCCCGGCCAAGGCGAGCGGCCCCAGCAGCTGGGTGATCGACCGGTAGTGCTGCTGCGCCAGGACCTCGGTGGGCGCGAGCAGGGCGGCCTGGCCGCCGGCGTCCACCACCTGGAGCATGGCGCGCACCGCCACCACGGTCTTCCCGGATCCGACCTCGCCCTGGAGCAGCCGGTTCATCGGATACGCGCACGACAGGTCCCGCGCGATCACCTCGCCCACGGACCGCTGCCCCTCGGTCAGCGTGAACGGCAGGCGCCTGTCGAACTCCGCGGCGATCCCGTCAGGTGACGGCGGGCGCGGCACCGCGGGCATCGCGGCGGCCGCGAGCCGCCGCTGGGCGAGCGCGGCCTGCATGGCGAACGCCTCGTCCCACTTCAGGCGGGTCCGCGCCGGCCCGAGGTCCGCGCGTTCCTGCGGCCGGTGGATGGCGCGGATGGCCGTTTCCCGCGGCCACAAGCCGTGCCTGCGCCTGACCTCCTCCGGGAGCGGGTCCTCCCCCGCGTCCAGCGTGTCGAGGACCACCTGGACGGCCTTGGAGATCTGCCAGGAGCTCACCCGCGAGCTCGCCGGGTAGACCGGGATCAGCTCGGTCGCGTATTCGGCGGCCAGTTCCGCGGTGATCCGGTCGTCGGCCGCGGTGCCGGGCAGCAGCTCGTATTCCGGGTGCACGAGCTGGCGCTGGCCGCGGAAGGCGGACACCGTCCCGGCGAACAGCCCGAGCCTGCCGGGCTGCAACTGCCTGATGTGGTACGGCGCCTTGGCGAAGAAGGTCAGCTTCACGGTGGCGGTCCCGTCGGTGACGATGACCTCGGCCCGCTCCTGGGGCCGGTGCGGCTGTCCTCTCGGCTGCCGCCAGTCCGGTCCGCGCATCGGCACGATCGCGGCACGCGCCACCCGCGCGAGCACGGTGACGTGGTCGCCTTCGCGCAGCGAGGCGAGGCTGGTCAGCTCGCCCCGGGTGTAATAGCGACGCGGATAGTGCCGTAGCAGGTCGCCGGCCGTGCGCAAGCCGAAGGCACTCTCAAGCGCGTCGCTCGTCCTCTTGCCCAGCGGCCGGATCAGCGGATCGCGGAGCGTGGTCACAGTTCGCAGCATAGAAGCGCCCGCTGACATTCCGGCCCGGCACAGCCGCTCCCGCCGGCGCTCCGGCGCCCGTGCGCCCGCGGGCGCGGTTCGCGCGGAGCGGGGCCTTCGGGTATGCTCTGCGAGCTGCCTCGTTCCGGTTGCGTGACATCGCCCCGGGCGCGGCGCCGACAGACCCTACCAAACCGATTACTGGAGGCAGCCGTGGCTTCCGTCTGCGACGTATGCGGCAAGAGGCCGGGCTTCGGCAACAACATCTCGCACTCGCACCGCCGCACCCGCCGCCGCTGGAACCCCAACATCCAGACTGTTCGCGCCGTCGTGTCCGGGACGCCCAAGCGCCTGAACGTCTGCACCTCCTGCATCAAGGCCGGCAAGGTCAGCCGCTAGGAGCCCGCCGCCGCCCACAGACGCCAGCGTTAAAGCGTCACACCAGCCGGCTGGTGTGACGCTTTAAGCGTGCCGGGACTCGGCCAAGGCCCGCCGAGGCCGGAAAATCTCGCCGGGGCCGGAAAATATCCTTCATGAAGAAGGAAAAATCGGCTATAGATGTAAAAACCTTACCGGATCATGAACTGCGACACCGGATCATGAACTGCGACCGGGCCGGGCGGGTCCGCGGCCGCGGGGGAGCGTCAGCGGAAGTGTTCCCAGCCGCGGCGGCCGCGGTAGGGCGCGCCGTCGACGGTGACGCAGGAGGCGCCCCCGGCCGGCGCCGCGTCCCCGGCCGGCGCCGGGGCACCGGGCGCCGGCGCGGAGGCACCGGGCGCCGGCGCGTCCGCGGCCGGGCGGACGGTGCCGATCACGCGCCACCGCGCGGGCAGCGCCGCCGAGGGCGGGAACGTGGCGGCCAGCGAGTGATCCTCGCCGCCGGTGAGCGCCCACTCCCGGGCAAGGGACGCCGGGGAC
>DATGLH010000091.1:0-60365 GCA_035294225.1 Trebonia sp. | reverse complement strand
CCGGAAACGCTCGAAGGCCCGCAGCACCACGGCGCTGTAGTCGGCCTCACCGGCGTAGCGGGTTACCGTTACCCGGTCGCCCCGGATCCGGGTGCAGTAGCGGATCCGCCCGAGCGCCTCCTTCCGGTCCCGCGTGTCGTCGGCCAGGGCGGTAAATTCCGCCGAGGCCGCATAGGAGGCGAGGTAGTCCCGGAACGCCAGCAGGGCCCGCGAGCTGAGCCGCGCCGCGGCCAGGTGGCCGGCCAGCGACCGCACCGCGTCGCAGTAAATGGCCGCCGCGTCGAGCAGCCAGCCCTGCCGCTGGTACCGGTACGACATCCGGTCTAGCTGGCGCAGGCGCATGCGGACCTCGGCCAGCTGCCCGGCGAACCGCTGCAGCACGTCGAGCAGGGCAGGGTCCTCCAGGTCCCGGAAAACCTCCTGCCGGTAGCGCACGGCGCTGGGGTCGCGGAGATGGGCGTACAGGGTCCTGGTGATGAGGTCGCGCTCCTCCCGGTCCCCTGCGACCGCCGCCACGATCTGGTCCAGGTTCAGGTCCCCCGCGAACGAGCGATCCTCATCCCCCTCCCCGGCCGCCCGGGGCGCTGCTGCTTCCCCGGCCAGCAGGCCGGGGAAGTCACTCCAGCCCCCTGGCGGGAGGTCGCCGGCCGGTACCTGCCTTCCCGCGGCAGGGCCACGGGCTGGCCCGGTCACCGCTCGGGCCCCGGTGCGCATCCGGTCTGCCGGTACTCGCTGCGTCATGGCACAACCTCCTGTTTGCAACCGCCAGGCATACAGACAGGAGCCATCAGCCACTGGGGCGAATCCGGCGAGCTCCATCGCCGTAATCCTGATTTTACGGCCGCGCCAGCCGCGGCTGACGCGGCGCCCTGCCGCCAGCGGCGCAGGAAAGGGGTCCGCCCGCCGGGATGGCGCGGCGGGATCCCGGCTCGGCGCATGAACCCGCGCACGGTCATCGCAGGCTGCCCGGTAAGCAGTTCGATGTGGCTGAGCCCTGTGCCGCATCCCCGGTACAGGTCCTTGACCAGCGGAGTGGTCAGCGGCACCGGGCTATCGGCGCGGCACGGCGGCTGCAGCCGTCCCGCGCCTCGGGGCCGCAGCGGCACGCCTGCCCGCCGCAGCATGCGCGTCACCTTCTGCCGCCCGAGCCCGGTGCGCTCGGCGATCCGGTAAGTGGACAGCCGCCACGCATACAGGTGCGCCAGCATCCCGGCTCTGCGCCGTCCGGCCCGCAGACGGCATCCTGGCCCGCGGCCAGTGCCGGCACGGCATGCCGTGACCGCGATGACCCAGGACTACATGCCCGGAGCCGACGAGTTCTCCGCCTGGCCGAGCAGTGCCAGCACGTGCCGCACCGCCGCTTCCCGCGCCGTCAGCTCGCGTTCTCTTTGCTCCGCCTCGGCGGCCGAGGAGTTGCGCAGTTCCTCGGCCGCCTGGAGTGCGGCGCGCATCCGCCCCGTGGCATCGGCGTAGCGCTGCTCCACGGTCCTAGCCAGGGCGCGCGTGGCCTCCGCCAGCCGGTACTGCAGGTCTCCCCTGGCCCTGCCGATCTGAGCCGCCATCAGGTCCGGCGCCTCGCGGCGCAGGTGCTCACGGACGCGGCGGCGGCCCAGCTCGCCGGGGAGCTTGCGGCGGATCGCGCCGGCCAGCAGCTCGGTCTGGCCGGTCTCTTCGGCGGTGGTGTAGAAGAAGCGCCGGTCCTCGGCAAGCCGGCCGCCCGGCTCCGGCACCGCGAGGTCCAGGCCCAGCAGCCCGGCGGCGGACTCACGCAGCACGTCCAGCGCGGTCTTCAGTTCCGCCGCGAGCCTGGCGTCCACCTGGGCCAGCCCTTCTTCGATGAGCTGGCGCCGCTGCTCGCGCCAGGTCTCCGCGGCCTTCAGCGTGAGCGCCACCAGCCGCTCCCGGCCCTGGCGCTCGATCTGCGCGGGAGCGGCGCCGCGCAGCTCGCCGTCCAGGAACGCATCCAGCTCCGCGCCGACCTGGCGTCCCAGCCCCGGCCCGTCGGCCTCGGCCGCGTCGTTGAGCGCCATCAGCTGCCGTGCGGACTCGGCGCTGACCACGGCCACCGCGTCCCGGCCGCGCACGGCCGCCTCGGCCAGCCGCTCGCCGAACCGGGCCACCCGGCCGACGGCCTCCCCCGCGCTTAGCTGCGCGGCCCGCCGGGTCAGCGCCACCTCATCGAGCAGCGAGCGGGCGATCCGGCGCGCCTGCGCGGCCGCCGACGCATGCAGGTCCGCGGCCCGCCGTTCCGTCAGGTAGGCCAGGAAGCCGGCGGTGAACGCGCCGAAGCCGGGATCGCCGCCGTCAAGGGCAGCGCGGGCCGAAAGCGGGTACACGCGGCCAGGCGTGCCGGGCTGGCCCGCCGCCTCCCCGAGCACCCGGCGGGTGAACTCCACCGCCTCGGCCAGCCCGGCCTCGTCAAGGTGGTCGGCCTTGTTCAGCACCGTGAACGTCGCCACCGACAAGGCGGTGACCTTGGCGTACAGGTCCCGCTCGGCCGCTGACACCGGCGGGTCCGCGGTCAGCACGAGCACCGCCGCGTCCATGGTCTGCAACGCCTCGTGCGCGGCAGCGGTGTCCCACTCGTACACCGACCCGGTGCCCGGGGTGTCCACCAGCTCGACGCCGCCCGCCAGGAGCGGTGCGTCCAGGTACACGGTCACGCCCGCGACGTGCCGCCGGTTGCCGGGGTTGCCCCGCTCGGTCACCAGGTCCGGCAGCGCGCTCAGGGGCTGTTTCTCCTCGTGCCCGTCGGCGAACCGCGCCAGCACGTGCGGGTCGTCGCCGTACCGCACGGTGGTGGCGACCGCGGTCAGCGGCGTCACCCCGGCCGGCAGCACCGCGCGCCCGAGCAGCGCGTTGATCAGCGTGCTCTTGCCGCGCTTGGCCTCGCCCGCGACCAGCACCCGCAGCCGGGCCGCCGCCAGCCGGTCCCGCAGCGCCGCGATCTGCTCCCGGTCCCGGTCCGTCCCCAGAGCCGCCAGTTCGCGCAGCGCGCCGTCAAGATCGCTTCCGCCGTCTGGCATCGGTCCTCCTACCCGCGTTCTCATGCCTGGTAGGGACCGTTGGCGGCCACCGCCGCGTTCGCACCGCCCGGCCGCGCCGCGGCCGGGCCGGCACGGCGAGCCCCTCCGCCGTGCCGGTTCCGCTTCTTTTCTTTTAATCAGGATAGAAGGGCATCCCGACGAGAGGCGGGCTCGGGACGGTCCGCGCCGGTTCAGACATGGGTCGGATGGGCACTCGGCACATCTGCGCGATTAACCGGCAAGCCGGAAGGAACGAGGCGACTCAATGACGAATGACAAGGTCACACGAATGCCCGGCTGGGCCAGCGCGGGTCTCGGCGCCCCGCTGCCGAGACGTACTGGATCTGCGAGAACAGCAGACCCGGCGCGGGCTGGCCGAGAAGTCCTTCGGCCAGCCCGACGCGGGCATCTTCGGCCGCTCGCACCTGACGGGCGGCTCCGCCGGCGGGCAGGCCGAATACGCCCGGGTGCCCCATCGAGAACGGCGATACCGGCCCGGCCCGGACATCCCGCATAGGCTGGCGCTACGGCAGGCGCCGCACGGCTACGGCGTCCTCAGCCCAAGAAGGACACCTGCGAGAAGGTCGCGTTCAAACCCTGAAATGGAGCGATGGTGCCCCGGATGCGTCAGGACTGGCGCGACGTGGTCTTTCTCCACTGGGAGATCGATCCGGACGCGGTCGCGCCGCTGCTCCCGCGCGGCGTGGCGCCGGACGTCCTGGACGGCCGGACGTATGTGGGGCTGATCGCGCTGCGGATGTGCCGGGTGACCGTGCCCCCGCTGCCGCCGGTGCCGTACCTGAGCTGGTTTCCCGAGGTCAACGTCCGCCTGTACGGCGTGGGAGCGGACGGGCGCGGCGGCGTGGTGTTCCGGTCGCTGGACGCCGCGCGGCTGCTGGCGGTGCTCGGCGGCCGGGCGGCGGTCCGGCTGCGGTACCAGTGGTCCCGCATGAGCTTCCGGCGAGACGGGGCCACGGTCAGCTATGCGTCGCGCCGGAGATGGCCTGACGCGCCGGGCGCGCGGCTGCGGCTCGCCGTCCGGGCCGCAGAGCCGGTGGCCGGGCCGTCGCGGCTGGAGGAGTTCGTCACGGCGCGGTGGGGCCTGCACGAGCGCTGGTACGGCGGCCGGACGGTGTATCTGCCCGTCGCGCACCCCGCCTGGTCGCTGTACCGTGCCCGGCTGCTGGATCTCGGCGAAGACCTCATCGCGGCAGCCGGGCTGCCGGCCCCGTCCGGGCCGCCGTGCAGCGTGCTGTACTCGCCCGGAGTCCGCGTGCGGGTAGGTTAGCCCGCGGGAGCGGCGGGCCGCTCCGGTCAGCCCGCGGCCGGGACGCCGAGGTTCAGCCCCAGCGAGGTGAACTGCCCGGACGCCGGCGGTAACCGCGCTCGATGTGGTGCACGCCGTGCAGGATGGACGGGCCATCGCCGGGCATGGCGGCCACGAGGTGCTTGGTGGCGGCGCTCGTGGATCCCCGGACCTGGATACCGGCGCGAAGCGGTCCAGAAGGCTCAATTCGCCACGTTTATCCGCCACGTTTCGCTCAGGCCCGTCAACTGTGTGCGAGCCGGCCTTGTCCGGTCAGCCGAGCCGCAGCCGGGCGCGGATCGGCAGGTGGTCCGAGCCCGCGGGGGCGGCAACCTCCCCGTCGCCGGCGCGCACGTCGCGGGTGGCCAGCATGTGGTCGAGCTGGACCAGCGGCCAGTGCGCGGGGAAGGTCCGGCCGCGGACCGCCCGGGAATAGCCGGGGGCGAGGCCGCTGACCGGCCCGGGCATGTTCAGGTCGCCCACGATCACGGTGGGGGCGGGGTCCTGGCGCAGCAGCCTGATCAGCCGCAGCAGCTGAACCGGGCTGGTGTACCGGTGCGTCAGGTGGGTGTTGGCGATCCGCAGCCGCCCGCCGCCGGGCAGCGTCGCGGTGACGAGCTGGGCCCCGCGGGGCACCGGGTCGCCCGGGGCTCTGCCGAGGGAAACCACCTCGTAGCGGTCGACCGGCAAGGCGGTGATCACCGCCAGCCCCCAGTCACCCGGCGCCCGTTCGGACGCGATGCCCAGCGCCGCCAGCGTTGTCCCGGCCGCCAGCGGGGCGTGCAGGACGCGGGCGCCCAGCGCGTCAGCGGCCGCGCCCGCCGGGTCGGGTCCCCCGCCGGGCCGCCACACCTCTTGCAGCGCGATGACGTCCGCCTTCAGCCCGGTACACGCCGCTTCGACGTCGAACGGGCTGCCGTCCGCCCGCCGCCCGCCGTGCAGGTTGAGGCTCGCAAGGTTGACTTCGCCGTCAGCGTTCACGTCCGCTCCCCGGGCGCGGCGGCATCTCCCGCCCGGAACGCCCCGGACGACTATAGCCTGCCGGCCGCGGCGGCGAACTCCCCGCCTGCCGCGCCCGGACCCTCGGCCCGCGCCCGGACCCGTGGCTTCGCGCTCAACCCCGCCCGCGCCCGGCCCCGGCCACGGTGGCCGCTTGCATCACGGCTGCACCGTCCTCGGCACCGGCGGCCCGCCATGGCCAGCCGCATAGATCGAAAAATATTTCATTAAGAAGAAAATAACTGGAATAGGCGTAAAAAAACTTACACGATCATGAACATTTCCACTGGACCAGGCCTGGGAGCAGAATCGCCCGCTAGCGATATACCGCGAGAATCGGGTACTTGTGGGGCATGCGGCTGGCCCTGGCGAAAACGTCCCGGCGGTGAACGGCGATCCGGGCGCGGACCGGAACGGTTCGCCGGGCCGCTGGCGGCGCTGGCGGTCCTGGCTGCCGTTCCTGGTCAAGCCGGCGCGGCGCGGCGTCCTGATCTTCGTGCTGCTGCTGATCGTCGAGTACCTGGTGGTACCCGAACTCGTAGGGGCCAGCAAGGACCTGTACCTGCTCGGGCGGATAAACGCGGGCTGGGTGGCCGCGGGCGTGGCGCTCGAGGGGCTGTCGCTGTTTTGCTACGCGGTGCTGACCAGGGTGCTCTTGCCGCCGGGGCGCAAGCCGGGCCTGTCCCGGCTGTTCCGGATCGACCTGTCGGCCGCCGCGGTCGCGCATGTCATCCCGGCCGGGACGCTGGGCACCGCGGCGCTCGGATTCCGGCTGTTCACCACCGAGGGCATCTCGGGCAACGACGCCGCGGTGATGATGGCGGCCAAGGGAATGGGCTCGACCGTGGTGCTGAACGTGCTGCTGTGGCTCTCCCTGGTCATCTCCATTCCGCTGGCGGGATTCCAGCCCATCTACGGGACGGTTGCGATCATCGGGACCGTCGTGCTGCTGGGGGCCGGCGCCCTGGTGTTCGGCGTCACCCGGGGCGCCGGCTTCGCCTCCCGGGTGCTGCGCGCCGTCAGCGACAAGATCCCCGGCCTGAGCGGCGAGCGGGTCGAGCGCGCCATCCTGGACGCGAGCCACTCGTTCTCCCTGCTGGCGCGTGACAGGCGCGTGATGGCCTGGTCGCTGCTGTGGGCCTCGCTCAACTGGCTGCTCGACGCCGCCTCGCTGTGGTGCTTCGTGGCCGCGTTCGGCCACCTCGCCAACCCGGTCGAGCTGTTCGCGGCCTACGGCATCGCCAACGTGGCCGGCGCGCTCCCGGTGACGCCGGGCGGACTGGGGGTCGTCGACTCGATAACGCCGCTGCTGCTGGTCGGCTTCGGCGTCACCCGCAGCGTGGCGACGCTGGGGGTGCTCGGCTGGCGGATGGTCAACTTCTGGCTGCCCATCCCGACCGGCGCCGCCGCGTACGTGTCGCTGAAGGTGAAGCCGCACTCGGGCCTGAGCGCCGTGCGATCGGCGGTCTCCGGCTTGCTGGCGACCGGCAAGACCCGCCGCGGCGAGATCGCGGCGGAAGGCGACGGGGAAGCCCCGGAGTGAACCGGCAAGGCGCCTGCGGGACGGCGGCGATGTGGCTGGGCATCGCCCTGAGAGATGTGGCTGGGCATCGCCCTGAGAGGGGAGGCCGGCAGAGGTTAACGCCGGGCGGCGGCTGAGCCACCGCACGCCGGGTGGCCGCGCCGTGCGCGCTAGCGACCTGCGGAAGACGGGGCGCCGGATGAGCATCGTGGAATCGGTCCGCGCGGCCCGCAGCCGGCCAGCCTGCGCGGCACTGCGCGGTGGGATGCGCGCAGCGCCGCGCAGGCGAAGGGCGAGAAGGTCATCCAGGTCGAGGGCGACCCGGACAGCCCGATCTCGCGGGGGCGGCGGTGCCCCAAGGGCCCGGCGGGCAAGCAGCTCGTCACGGGCCGCAGCGCGAGCGGAGGGTCCGCTGCCGGGCGCCGTGCGCGACCGACGTGCCAGCGGGCCGCCGTCGCCGCCCGCGGCGCCTCCGGTGCCTCCTGCGTCTCGCGCGTCTCCCGCGCCGTTACCGGGCCGGACGGCGCGGGGGGCCCGCGCCGTCCTCGTCCGCCTCGCGCAGCGAGCCGCGCTGCGCCAGCCAGTAAAGCAGCGCGAACGACGGGGCCACCAGAACGACGATGACCCCGACGACGAACAGCACGGCGCCCATGGTGGCCGCCGGCGCCGCGGCGCCGGCGATCGTCAGCCGGGGCGGCAGGATGTAGGGGTACTGGGCTATCGCCCAGCCCCATATCACCGCCGCGACCGCCAGCGCGGCCAGCGGCCGGGCCGGCCACATGACGCCTGTCGGCAAGGCGGTCAGCACGGCCACGCCCGCCAGCACCGAGACGATGACCGCCGGCAGCGCCCGGCCCTGCGTGAGCTCGGTGAACACCGAGGGCGCGCTCGTGCGGAGCTCGGCCATCGTGACGGCGGCCAGCGCGCCGGAGACGATCCCGGCGGCCAGCGCGCGGCGGGTGAAGTACCGGCGCAGGTCCGGTTCACCCGCCCGGTCGCTGTCCACGGCCAGGTAGACGGCCGCGAGGTACGCCGCCACGGCGACGAACAGCCCGCCGGTGAGCAGCGAGGTCGGGTTCACCCACGAGCCGGCCGGATCGCCTGACGCCCGCACGCGGCCGGTCACCACCGCTCCCACGGCGGTGCCCATGAAGAACGGCGTCAGCAGCGAGGAGATGGCGAAAATCCCCCCGTTGACGGCCTGCCACCGCACTGACCCGGCCTGCGCGCGGTAGGCGAATCCCGAGCCGCGCAGCACGATGCCGAGACCCGCCACGCTCAGCGGCACGAACAAGGTGGTGAAGATGTCAGCGAAGGCGACGGGGAACCCGGTCCACAGGACCACGAGGGCGATGACGAGCCAGACGTGGTTGGACTCCCACACCGGGGTGATCGACAGGTTGATGCGATGCCGTGCCGCCGCGCCCCCGGTCGCCGAGCCGGCGAGCAGGTCCCACATCCCGCCGCCGAAGTCCGCCCCGCCCAGGACCGCGTAAGCCGTGGCCACCAGGACGAGGACCGCCGCGACGATGTCCGCGATCATCGCGCTTCCCGCTCCGCCGGCGGCGAGTACGGGGCGGCCACGTCCGCTCCCCCGGCCGTGGCCTGCCAGCGGCGCTTCATCATCCACAGGACGGCGAGCGTGGCGACCGTCAGGACGGCGTAAATGGCCACGGTGGCGGCGAGCGTGGCGGGTACCCCGGTGGCGCTGGTGGCCGCCTGGCTGGTGAGCAGGACGTTATACACGGTCCACGGCTGCCGCCCCACCTCGGTGACGACCCAGCCGGCCTCCATGGCTACCACGCAGGCGATCCCCGACAGCGCCCCGCCGGCGAGGAACACGGTGCCGGGCCGGCCGCGGGGCAGGTCCCGCCGGCGCCACCACCACAAGGCCAGCCATATCCCCCACACGAGCATCAGCATCCCGATGAGGACCATGAGGTCGAAGCTCAGGTGGAGCAGGGTGGGGAAGGGCGGCCGCAGCGCGGGCGGCACGGTGTCCCACCCGATGACCCTGGTATTGGGTGAGAAGCCCACGAGCAGTGAGTCGACGCTGGGCAGCGCGATGCCGGTGCCGGGCACGACACGGCCGTTGGACCAGACGCCCGCGATCCACTCCGGGACGTGCGTCGAAGTCCGCGGCACGTATTCCATGCTCGCGAACTTGACCGGCTGCTGGCTGGCGATCGCCCGGGCCGCGGTGTCGCCGATGCCGATCTGGAACGGGGTCGCGATGGCCGCGACGGTGAACGGCAGCAGGAAGCCCAGCCGGTTGTACCGGCTGCCGCGGCCGCGCAGCAGGCCGACCGCGTACGGCGTGGCGGCCAGGCCGCCGGCCACCATGTACGCCGCGAGGATCATATGGGGCATCTCGTAGTACGTGGCGCCGTTGAAGTACACGGCAACGGGGTCGACGCTGGTGATCTTGCCGTTGGCCACGGTGTAGCCTGACGGGTCGTTCATCCAGGAGTTCGCGGCGACCACGGACATCGCGCCGAATACACCGCTGATCACGACCGGCGCCATGGTCCAGAAGTGCGCCCACGGCGGCAGCCTGTCCCAGCCGTACATGTAGATGGCGGTGAACACCGCCTCGAGCAGGAAGAAGATCCCCTCGATGCCGAAGGGGATGCCGATCACCGACCCGTACCGGCCCATCAGGCCGGGCCACAGCAGCCCCATGTCCATCGACAGCACCGTTCCGCTGACCGCGCCCACGGCCACCAGCACGGCCATCACCCGTGACCACCGCCTGGCGAGGAGCATCGCGGCGGCGTCGCGGCGGCGCAGGCCAATGTAGTGCATGATCATGACGATCGCCGGGAACGCGATGCCCATGCAGGCGAGGATGATGTGGAATCCCAGGCTCGACCCCATCTGAGCCCGGGCCGGCACTACCTGGAGGGAAGGCGACGCCCGCAGGGAAGGCGAGGCCAGCGCCGAATGGAGGGCAAGCCCTGTCCGCATGGTTGAACCCCCTTGGCCTGGGCACGCACTGGCTACCCGGTGCCGTGACGCCCCACCTCGATCACCGGCCGCCGCAGGGCCGGCGTGGCCTGGGCACGCACTGGCTACCCGGTGCCGTGACCGGCCAAACCGGCGCCCGCCGGGCAGCACGCCGCCGGCCGGCCTGGAACCGCGCTCCCGCACGGGGAAAGGCCGGACTGGAGTACCGCGCGATGGCACGGCCGCGCCCGCCGCCCCGGCCTTGCCTAAGCGCATGGTTTAGGCGCATTCAGGCACGGTAGCTGCCAGTCATCGCGGCGCGCGTGGTCACGCGGATTGCTGACGGGAGGGTAGGCGCGCGGACGAGCGAGCGAGCCGGCGGGGCGCCGAGCCGGCGGGGCGCACCGCCGAGCGCAGGAACAGTGGCCCGCCGCGCGACGCCGCGGGGGCCGGTGCCCGTGGCGGCAGGGACGAGGGACAGCAGGGACGAGGGACTGCGTTCTGGGCTGCGCGGTACCGGCGCGGGTACCACGCACGTGACCGCGGGTACCACGCACGTGACCGAAGGAGCGGCTGACGCCCCTCTTCCCCGGCGGCACGGAGCGCTTGGCATGACCCGGGCGGCATGGAGCGCTTGGCCTGACGGCGGGTTCGCCCTACGCGCGGTCCCCGGGGCTGACGGGTGCCAGGCGGCCGGCCGGCAGCGCACGCGACCGAGCAGCAGGCACCCTGGAGGAACTCAGGCATGACCCGTCCCCTGCTCCCGGGCACCTGGCGGCCCGGCGCGCCGTCGGCGCGCGCCCCGCGGCGCTTTCTCGTGCTCAGCGCCAGCATGGGCTCCGGTCACGACACGGTGGCCGGCGAGCTCACCCGCCGCCTGGAGACCGCGGGCCACCGGGTGGTCAACGCGGACGTGCTCGACTTGCTGCCGGCCGGGCTGGGAAGCGGCCTGCGCGCCGGCTACCGCTCGGTCATCGGCCATGTGCCCTCGCTGTATGCGGCGGTCTATCAGGCGTTCTTCCGCGAGGGGACGATGCCGCGGCCAAGCAGCGCCCCGCTCGCCGCCTTCGCGGACGACCGCGTGCTCGGGCTGGTCGAACGCCATCGGATCGATGTCGTGGTGCCGGTGTTCCACCTTGCCGCCCAGGTCGTTGGCCGGCTGCGGGCGCGCGGTGATCTGCGGGTGCCCAGCGCGGTGGTGATGACCGAGTTCGCGCCGCACCGCCAGTGGCTGCACGCGGGAAATGACATATACCTGTGTCACGCCGAGGAGATCGCCGCCCGGATCAGGCAGGCGCTTGGCTGTGCCGCGGTGGGCTGCGGGCCCCTGGTGGACTCCCGGTTCAGGAGGCCGCCGGCCGCCGGGACCGCGTACTGGCGCAGCCGCCTGTCCAGGGACGGCAAGCCGATCGTGCTGCTGTCCACGGGAGCCTGGGGCGTGGGGTCGTCCCTGGCGAAGACAGCCGACCTGCTGGACACGGCCGGATACGTGCCCGCGGTGCTGTGCGGCGGTAACCGGCGCCTGTGGCGGAGGCTGTCGGCACGGACAGGTGTGGCCGCCTTGCCCTGGGTAGATGACATGCCGGCGCTGATGGGGGCATCCCGGGCGCTTGTGGACAACGCGGCGGGGCAGACCGCCCTCCAGGCGCTGGCCGCGGGGCTGCCGGTGATAGGTTACCGGCCGATTCCGGGACACGGCACCGATGGAGCCCGATACATGGCCGAACTAGGACTTTCCGACTTCGCCTCGGACGAGCGTGAGCTGCTCAGCTCGCTGCGGACGCTCACGGCGCCGGGACATCGCCGTGAGCGCCGGATCGCCGCCGGCCGCGCCTTCCGCGGCGACAACGCCATACACCTGCTGGAGACCCTTGGCCTCCATGCCCATGAGCTGGCAGAAGGAACGGCTCCGTGAGCCGCCCCGGGAAGGTGCCGCTGCGGGCGGAGGATGCGCTGTTCCTGCACGCGCAGACGCGGTTCCTGTGCCAGCAGGTCGGCGCGGTGCTGCTGCTGGAGCCCGGCGCGCTGGATATCGCCGAGTTCCGGGCCGCCGTCCGGCAGCGGGTGCTCAGGGTTCCCGAACTGCGCCGCCGGCTCGGTGCCGCGCCGGGCAGGTGGCGGCGCCCATGCTGGGTCGCCGACACGGATGCCGACCTCACCGGGCGCGTCCGCGAAGTGCTCATCGGCGATGCCGGCGTTCCCCGCACGCTCGGCGGCGTGATCGACATGTTCTTCTCGCAGTGGTGCGACCCGTACCGCAGGCCCTGGGAGATCCTGCTGATCCGCGCCGCTCCCCGGGAGGGCACCGCTGTCGCGGTGAAGATACACCATGCCCTCGGCGACAGCCATACCATCATCGGGGCGCTAGCGCAATTGTTCGACAGCACGGCGGGCGAGGCTGTCCCCGCGCCTTCGGCGCGTGCCCGCCCGCGCGGGGCTTCCCGTGGCGCCTCCCGCGGGAGGGCACGCGCGGCAGCGCGCGCCCTCCGCGGCCTTGGTCACCTTGCCGCGGCGGGCAGCGCCCCGGATGTCAGCGTGTGCGGTCCTTTCACCAGCGATCGCCGCCGGTTCATGGCGGTCGGATTCCCCGCCCGGGACGTCGCCATGACCGCGCGCGGCCTGGACGCCGCGATCGGGGACCTGCTGCTGGCCGTGATCGCCGAAGCGCTCAGCGGGCTCCTGCGCTCCCGCGGCGAAGAGACAGCGGGTCGCGTGGTGCGCGTGGCCATGCCGCGCGCGCACCCGCGCCGTGCGGCGGGCGCGGCGCAGCAGAACCGGACCGCGGCGATCTCGCTTGACGTGCCGATCGGCCCCGCCACGCCGGAGCAGCGGCTGGCCGCCGTGCGCGGCCAGATCGCCGCGCACGTAAACCGCGGGGAAGACGCCGCCGCGGCCCTGGTGCTGCGGGCGATGAACATGCTGCCGCCGCCGTTGCAGCGGTTCATCGCCGCGCGGGTATACCAGCGCCGCTGGTTCAACATGCTCGTCTCCGTGTTCCCCGGCATCCGGCGCAGCTACCGCCTGCTCGGCGCCCGCGTCGAGCAGGCGTATCCGGTACTCGCGCTCGCCGATGGCGTCGGCCTCTCCATAGGCGCGATGACCTGGGACCGGTCCTTTTCGGTCGGGATTCTCGCCGACGCCGCGCTAGTGCCCGACGTGGACAAGCTCGCCGCCGAATTCACCGGAGCCTTCGAGCTGTACCAGGCCGCCGCTCAGGCGCAGCGCCGCCCCGCGCGGGGCGGCTGAGCGGTCTCAGCGCCGAGTCTCAGCGCTGAGGATAGGCGCCCGGCGCGGACGCCGGACGGCCCCGGGCGTACCCACCATCCCCTCCGTTCTCCGCAGCCAGCCGGGGCGCCCGGTGGGCGAGGGCGACGATCCCGGCCGTCATGACCGCCAGCGAGATCGCCTGGATGGCGATAGCCGGGCCGGTACTGGCGATCGCCTCGTCCAAGAACAGGTGGCCCAGCGTTATCGAGACCAGCGGGTCGACGGTGGTGATCACGGCGAGCACCGGGGCGATCAGGGTGCCGGCCTGAAAGGCGTTCTGGTTGAGCAGGAACCCGGCCGGCGTCACCACCACCAGCATGTAAAGCGGCCACTGCCGCTGCGGCTCGGCGAAGCCCAGGCGCAGCGTGTCGGGGACGATCTTCAGCAGGAACGCGTTGACGCCGAAGTCCGCCCCGCAGGCCAGGGCAAGCCACAGCGGGCGCAGGCGCCGTGGTCCCCACCGCGCCGCGGCCAGGCAGGCGCCCAGCGCCGCGGCCAGCCCGGTGCCCACGGGCAGCGCGGCGCCGGTGCCCACGGTGCCGGAACCGCTGCCTGGCCGGGCGAACGCGAGGAAGGTGCCGACCCCGGCCGCGCAGCAGGCGGCCCCGCCGAGCATGATCCGGTCCGGCGGGCGGCGCCGGACGGTGAACGCGGCGATCACCACGGCGAACAGCAGGTTCAGCACGATCAGCGGCTGGACGACCGCGAGCGACCCGAAATGCAAGGCGACGATTTGCAGCACGCTGCCGACGGCATTCACGCCGAGCGCGGCGATGAACATGGGCCGCTTCAGCAAGTCGAGCAGCAACCGCGGCGACAGCGCGCCCCGCGGTGGAACCTGCTTGGCGTTGCGCTGCTCAATGACTGACGCGAGACCGAACAGAACCGCGGCGGCCAGCGCCAGGCAAACGGTAATCGCCTGCCGCACATGCGCCTGCCGCGGCTGCTCTCAGCACGGTCCATCTTCGGTTCCACCTCGTCACGCGAACGCCGTGCGGTTGCCGTCTCTTCCGCGGCTCCAACTGCCCAGGCATCCGCCATCCATCCGCCGGGCGCCGGCAGGGCCGGGCGGGCCCCGCGCCGCCCCGCACCGGACAGGGGCTATACCGCTGTGCCCGCTGTACCTATACCCGCTATACCCGCTATGCCCGTACCCGCTATACCCGCTATGCCCGCTGTACCGCGCGGACGGTCGGCGCGGCCGCAAGCGCACCAGGAAACCGTCAGCACCTGGCGCCTTACTGCGCGCCGGCACTCTATCGCCTTCGGGAAGGGAACTGCGATGCATGACAGGAGGGCGCGCGGGTAGCTTCGCGGCCACCAGCTCGGCGACCGCCGGAAGGGGATGACCCTGGCTCCGCTGACCCCTGTCACCGCGCTCACCACGTGGCAATTCGCGCCGCTGGCCAGCGCGCTGCTAGCGCTGCTCGCGGCGGCGTACCTGGCCGGGGTGTGCGCCGTGCGGCGGCCGGGCCGTGGATGGCCGGCCGGGCGGACGGCGGCGTTCCTTGCCGGGCTGGCGGTGATCGCCGTGGCGACGCAGGGCAGCACCGGGGCCTATGACGATGTGCTGTTCAGCGCGCACATGGTCCAGCACCTGCTGCTGATCATGGTCGCTCCGCCGCTGCTCGTCCTCGGGCGCCCGGTCACCTTGCTCCTGCACGCGGCGCGCAACCCCTGGCATACCCGGGTGAAGCGGGTCCTCCGCTCGCCCGCCGTGTCGTTCCTGACCTGGCCGCCGTTTACCGTGTCGCTGTACGCGGTGGTCGTGCTCACCACGCACCTGACGCCCCTGATGGACCTGGTGCTGGAAAACGAGGCGGCCCACGACGCCGAGCATGCCGCCTACCTGGTGACCGGTTACCTGTACTTCCTGCCGGTCATCGGCTCCGAGCCGCTCAGGCGGCGGCTGACCGCGTTCGGGCGCTACCTGCTGCTGCTGGTGACGGCGCCCGTGGACCTGGCCGCGGGCGTGGTGCTCATGCTCGTCCCGCGGGAACTGTTCCCCGCCTACGCCAGCGCCGACCGCCCCTGGGGCCCCAGTCCGCTCGCCGACCTGCACGCCGGCGGCCTGATCATGATCGCCGGCAGCAACCTGGTCATGACCGTGGTGGGCGTGATGCTCGCCGTAAGCCTGGCCCGCGCCGGGGAGCGGGCCGGGGACATGGCCGGCGAGCGGGCCGGGGGGCGCGGCGCAGCGCGCCAGCCCCTCCCGCCGGGTGCCTCCCGCCGGCCGTGCGGCACTCGCCGGGAGGCACCCACCGACCTCGACGCCTACAACGCCTACCTCGGCTCCCTGGATGGCTCCCTGGGGAAAGCGTCCCGCCCCGCGCGCTCCCTGGGGAAAGCGTCCCGTCCCGCGCGCTCCCCCGGGAAAGCGTCCCGTCCCGCGCGCTCCCTGGGGAAAGCGTCCCGTCCGGTGGAATAGGCGAAATAGGTGAAATAGGTGGAATAAGAGGTTTGAACGGAATGGGCGGAATGAGCCGCGGGGCCGCCGGGCGCGGCCAGGGCCGGAGACGGTCAGCCGCGGCTGGGATAGAACTCCAGGCCGAGGGCGGCGATGAAAACGGGTCCCGCGATCATCGGAACCCAGCCACCGAACGCCAGGCCGAACCACAGCAGCGTGAAGCCGACGGCCAGCAGGAGCACGGCCGCCGGGCGCCGGGCCACGCGCAGGCCGCGCCAGCGGGGATGCCGCCGCCTGGCCAGCACGACCAGTGCCGCGACCGTGAACACGATGATCACGGCCCCGCCGTATATCGCGGCCGTGAACAGATGGCCACCGAACCCGCCGACTATAAACCCGATCAGCAGGAGCGTCAGCACGAGGTTCATGGCGCCCCAGATGGCCACCACGGTCGCGGCCGTGAACCTGTGTTCCACGTCCATGCCGGTCACCGCTCCTTGCCAGGGCCGGACGGCGGAGGATCGGGCGGCGATTGCCGCGGCGGCCCCGCCGCGGCTTGCGCCCCCGGAGCCGGGGCTCCCGGAGCGGGCGCCTCAGAAGCCGCCCAGGGCTGCCCTTCCCGCCGCCTTTCCCGCTGCTGTTCCCAGATGTCGAGCAGCGGGGCGTAGCTGCGGACGCGGGGCACCGGGTTGGCCAGGTTGAAGTTGTACCGCGGCGGCGGGGAAGACGTCGCCCACTCAAGGGTGTACGCCCGCCACGGGTTGGGCCCCGCGGGAACCTTGGCCCGGGCCGAGACGTAGACGTTGTAGATGAGGACCATGAACGACAGGCCGATGATGCCGGCGCCGATGCTGGAGATCAGGCTGAGCGTGGTCCACCCGGCGCCCGCGGGGTACGTGGCCATCCAGCGCGGCATCCCGTCGTAGCCGAGTATGAAGAACGGGATGAACGTGGTGTTCGCGCCGATCGTCAGGAGCGCCCAGTGCAGCTTGCCGATCCGCTCGTTCAGCATGATCCCGGTCGCCTTCGGGAACCAGAAGTAAAAGCCGGCGAAGAAGCCGAAGACGCTGCCGGCGAACAGCGTGTAGTGGAAGTGGCCGACAATGAAGTAGGTGTTGTTGACCTGGTAGTCGATCGCCGGGTTGGCGACCAGGATGCCGGTCAGGCCGCCCACGAGGAACTGCGGGATGAAGGTCATCGCGAACAGCATGGACGTGGTGTACCGGTGCCTGCCGCCCCACAGCGTGCCGAGGAAGCCGAAGTACTCGATCCCCGCGGGCACCGAGAGCATGATCGAGGTCAGCGAGAAGTAGTCGTTGACCTGCACTCCGGTGACGAACATGTGGTGGCCCCAGACCGCCATCGACCCCGTCGCGAACGCCAGCAGGGAGATGGTGGTGCCCTTGTACCCGAAGAAGCGGCGCCCGGCGAACGTCGCCAGCGACTCGGCGACGCAGCCGACGAACGGGAAGAACATCACGTAGACGACGGGGTGACCGTAGAACCAGAACAGGTTCTCGTAAACGACGTTCCATATGTGGCCGGTGAACAGGGACGGGTCCAGCCGCCACAGGGCGAGGATCGCCAGCGCCGCGAGCAGCGGGGGGAACGCCGCGACCACCATCAGGGCGGTCACCAGCTGCGTCCAGCAGAACACCGGCATGCGCATCATCGAGACCCCGGGCGCCCGCATTCGCAGCATCGTCCACAGCGTCGTGGTGCTCATCAAGATCATCCCTGTCGCCGAGAGGAAGAACCCCGCCGTCCACAGCGACTGACCAGGACCGGGGGAGTAGGTGCTGGTCGACAGCGGGGTGTACCCCCACCAGCTGGAGGAGGCCCCTCCCGGGGTCAGGAATCCCCAGATCAGGGTGATCGCGCTGCAAACGTACAGCCAGTAGCCCAGCAGCGTGGCCCGCGGCGCGGCGATCCGCGGCGCCCCGATTTGCAGCGGGACCAGATACACCCCCAGGCCCACGGCCAGCGGGGTGATCGTGAGCGCGATCATCCCCGTGCCGTGCATGGTCATGAACTGCAGGTAGCCCTGCGGGCTGAGGATGTGCTGGTCCGGCTGGGCGAGCTGGGCGCGCATCGTGAGCGCCATCACGCCGTTGAACAAGAACAGCACCAGCGCGGTACCGATGGTCAGGATCCCGATCCGCTTGTGATCGGTCGTCAGCAGCCAGCCGGACAGCCCCTCGCGGTCTTCCTCGGCGGGCGGCGCGTACGGGACCAGCCTTGCCTCGCTCGTCATGACGCGCCCGCCCCCGCCAGCGAGCCATCCGAGCGCAGGAAGCGATCGAACGTGGCCGGCGGCACGGCCTGGAGCCAGAAGTCCATGTTGAAGTGGTAGAGGCCGCACAGCTGCGCGCAGCGCCCGATCCAGCGGCCCGGCTTCGGCACGGTGACGGTGAACGTGTTCGTGTGGCCGGGATAGGCGTACGTCTTGAACCGCAGGTACGACACCCAGAACGCGTGGATCACGTCGGATGAGGTCACGTCCAGCACCACGGGCTCGCCCGCCGGCACGACGAGCACCGGCAGCCTGCCGGCCTGGCACTCGCCGGTCATCGTCACCGGATAGCCCGCATAGTGGAACTGCCAGCACCACTGATAGCCCAGCACCTGAATCCGGGCCGCGGGCTTGGGCGGGTCGGGAAAGTCCCTGGCGTTCGCCACGAAGCTTGAGACGACCAGGAAAATGGCCATGCCGAACAGCCCCAGCACGTAGCCGGCCTCCAGGCGGTTCGCCGCCGCCCGCCGCGCGGGGCCCTCTCCCCGTCTGCGCTTGCGCCAGCTCAGCAGCACCGACACGGCCATGCCGGCGATCACCAGCCCGAATACCACCCAGGCGATCGTCGTGTTCTGCGCGAAGAGCCAACTGAACTGGCTACGGAACGGCATGTCCCGGGCTCCTCCCCCCGCGGGGAACCCCGCTACGTGCTGGCGACAGCCCTGCGCACTCCCCACCGCACGGCGGGGTAAACGCGGCTGGCCGGCACGGCAGTGACCACTGTGGGTATCGATTCGATCACATACGTTAGCGGCCGCCTGCTGCGGGCAAGCGATGAGCGGCCTGCGGGCAAGCGATGGGCAGCCAGCCGAGAAGAAGGGCAGCCAGCCGAGAAGAAGGGCGAAGCGGTGGGCAGAGGGCCAGTTCGATCGAAGTTCGGTACCCGGTCAGGAGCCGGGGGACGACTGGAGCCCCGGCTCACCGAAGCCGGGGGGGCCATCGACGACCGGTTCCACTCGGCCAGGTTCATGCGAGGGGCGCTCGCGAAGGTCTTCCCCGACCACTGGTCGTTCTTCCTGGGCGAGATGGCGCTCTATTCGTTCGTCATCCTGATCCTCACGGGCATCTACCTGACGTTCTTCTTCGTCCCCAGCCTGCATGACGTCGTGTACCACGGCAGCTACGCCAAGCTCGACGGCGTCCACATGAGCGAGGCGTACCGATCCACCCTGGACATCAGCTTCGACGTGCGCGGCGGGCTGCTGATCCGGCAGATCCACCACTGGGCGGCGCTGGTGTTCGTCGGCTCCATCTGCCTGCACATACTGCGCATCTTCTTCTCCGGCGCCTTCCGCAAGCCGCGCGAGATCAACTGGATCATCGGCACCACGCTGTTCCTGCTGGCCTGCGTGGAGGGGTTCTGCGGCTACTCGCTGCCCGACGACCTGCTCTCCGGGACCGGTATGCGGATAGCCCAGGGCATCATGCTGTCCATCCCGGTCGTCGGCACATACGTCAGCTTCTTCTTCTTCGGGGGCCAGTATCCCGGGGAGGTCTTCATCACCCGGCTGTACATCGTCCATGTCCTGCTCATCCCGGGCCTGCTGCTCGCGCTCATCGCCGCGCACCTGATGGTCTTGTGGCACCAGGGGCATACGCAGTGGCCCGGCAGGAAGCAGCGGGACGACAACGAGGTCGGGGACCAGATGTTCCCGGTGTTCGCGATCAAGACCACGGCGCTGTTCTTCATGACATTCGGCGTGCTGGCCTTCCTCGGCGCGATAGCGCAGATCAACCCGATCTACGAATACGGCCCCTACACCCCGCTCAACGTGACGAGCTCCGCGCAGCCCGACTGGTACTTCGGGTTCCTGGAGGGAACGCTGCGGATGATGCCGGGCGTGGCCTCGAACACCTGGGGCCATACCTGGGCCTGGAACGTCTTCATCCCGGCGGTCCTGCTGCCTGTCCTGTTCTTCCTGCTGATGTACGCCTATCCGTTCTTCGAGCAGTGGGTCACCGGGGACCGCCGGCCCCACCAGGTGCTCGACCGGCCGCGCAACATGCCGGCGAGAACCGCGCTCGGCGCCGCGATCATCACGATGGCGGCCATCATCCAGCTGGCCGGCGCCGACGACGTCATCGCCCTTCACCTCAGCATCCCGGTCGAGTTCTTGGTCTACGCCTTCCGGGCAGGCTTCTTCGTCCTTCCCGTCGTCGTCTATATCGCCACCCGGCGCGCCTGCCTGTCCTTGCAGCGCGCCGACCGCCGCAAGCTGCGGCGGGGGATGGCGTTCGGCATCGCCGCGGCGCCGACACCTCCGGACGGGCATCAGGACAGCCTCCTAGGCGGGCAGCAGGATCAGCCCGGACGAACCGACGGTAAGCCCGCGTCAACCGCCTACCTGGTCGAAAGCCGGCCGCCGAGCGGCGAGGAACGCGCTGTCCTGGAGACGCGCCGCCCCGACGAGCTGATCACTCCCGTCCCCCGGCACCTCGTGCCGCTGCCGACGCCGCGCCGGGCGGTCGCGCAGGTGCGGGCCAGGCTCAACCACGCCTACGTCATTCCCCGGCTGGAAACCCCGAGCGCCAGCCCCGCCCGGACCGGGGACAGCGAATACGCGGCGAAGGTCAGGGGGCAACAGGAGGGCGGCGAGGGCCATGACGACCGCGGCGACGGCGGCGGATGAGCCCGCCGTGTCCGGGCACGGCTGCCCGGCCAGCCCCCGCCGCCCGGGACGAGGCTGCGGGCAATGACACCGAACGGACCGTGGTTCCTCAGCCGGCCAGGGCACCGCCGCGGAGTCCGCCGGACCGCGCGGCGGCGGACGCCGTGGCCAAGGACGGCCGCGGGGCCCGCGGGCCCCGGAAGCGGGGCCGGGCGTGGCCGGCTCGGCGGCACCCGTCATGTTCGCCCGCCTTCCGGGTAACCCGGGTGCCATGACATGCTCCCGCCGCGCGGCGCCGCTCGCGCCGGCCGGAATCGTGCTGCTCGGCGCCGCCCATATCGGCCCGGCGGCGACCTGGCTGCCCGGCTTGCGCCGCGCCTGCTTCCCCTGGCTGGCCGGCGAGGGACGACTCGATCACGTCGCCCTCACCTTCGACGACGGGCCCGACCCCACCTCCACTCCGCGGTTTCTCGACGCGCTTGACTCGCTCGGGGCGCGCGCCACCTTCTTCGTCCTCGGCGAGCGCGCGGCCCGGCATCCCCGCCTGACGCGGGAGATCGCAAGCCGCGGCCATGAACTCGCCGTACACGGCTGGGCGCACGACCCTGCCTGGAGGCCGGCGCTGGTCCGTGAGGTTCGCGGCATCAGGCGCGCCGCCGCGGTCATCGCCGCCGCCGGCGGCGCGTCCCCGCGCTGGTACCGGCCGCCCTACGGGATACTCACCGGCGGCCGCCTGGTGGCCGCGAGGCGCGCGGGACTGCGGCCGGTGCTGTGGTCAGCCTGGGGACGCGACTGGGCCGCCGGCGCCACGGCGGCGTCGGTTCGCGCCACCGTGGAGCGCGACCTGCGCGGCGGCGGTACCGTGCTCCTGCACGATGCCCCCCACGGTTCACCGCCCGGCCGCTGGCAGGCCGCGCTCGCCGCGCTGCCCGGCCTGGTAGCGCGCTGCCGTGACGCAGGCTGGACGGTGGGGCCGCTCGGGGAACACTGGCCCCGGACGGGCGGGGGATTACCCGGACGGGCGCGGGATTGAAGGTCACCTCTTCCTGGCGACGCCGCCGAAGAAGCTGTGGTAGATCTCCGGGTCCGGCAGGTGGCCGCGCACCGGCGGGCGCCATTCCGCCAGCGATACCAGACCGGGCTCGATCAGCTCCCAGTCACCGAACCAGGAGCGGATCTCGCTTTCCTCGCGCCACCGCCCGGACCCCAGGCCCCCGGCGAGAAGCTTCTCGCCTTCGATCGTCTGCGCACGGAGTTCGGGGAGCTCCGGTCCGGGCATCCGGAAGCTGGAGATGGCCAGGTAGCTGCCGCTGGGCACGGCGGCACGGAGCTGGGCGGCGATCCGTTCCGGGTGCTCGTGGTCGGATATGTGATGCAAGATCGCGAACAGCAGCAGCCCGACAGGCCGGCTGAAATCGATCATCGACCGGACGACCGGATCGTTCAGGATGCCCGCGGGGTGGCGGACGTCACCGATGACGATGTCCGTGGTCGACGCGTCGGCGAGCAGCGCCTTGCTGTGCGTGTAGACGACCGGGTCGTTGTCGATGTGGACAACGCGCACGGCCGGGTCGATTTCATGCGCTACCTCGCTCACGTTTCCCTGCGTCGGCAGCCCGGACCCGAAGTCAAGCATCTGGGTGATGCCCGCCTCGCCCACCAGGTAGCGCACCACCCGGCGCAGGAAAGCCCTGTTGGCCCTGGCTGCGAGCGGCGCCTTGGGCGCCATCTGCATGACCTTTTCGACGAAGTCGCGATCGGCGGCGAAGTTGTCCTTCCCGCCCAGCATGGCGTCGTAGACCCGGGCGACGTTCGGCTTGCTGGTGTCGAACGCCATCACATCTCCATCGTCTGCATCGCCAAGCGGATCGCCTGCGGTCATCGGAGGCCTCCATCCCGCCGGGACACGGGTCGCTTGGCCTAATACCATAGCGGCCCGGAGCGGACAGCCGGGGCTTTGCTATCCGCCCGTAAGATGCCAGGACCGCGCGCATGTCCGCCGATACAGGGTTTTATGCTGCTCTAGCATGCAGGCAGACGAACCCGGGGGCGGCGACGAGCGGCGGTTACCTTCCTTCGCGGGCCGCCGGGCGGCCCTCCCGCCCGGCGGGGCCGGGCACGGGCTAGCCCGCCGCCATGCCCAACCTCATGCTCTCCTGGCAGCAGGCCGCCCTGCTGGCCATCGGGCTGGGCGCGGCGGGCGCGGCGCTCGTGTACGCGGGCCGGGCGCCCGGCCGCCCCGGGCAGGCCGCCGGTACCGCCGGGCGCGCCCGGCGGGGGGCGGCGCACGCGGGGCCGTTCCTTCGCGAGGCCGGCGTGGTGGTCGCGCTGTACGCGCTGTGGCAGCTGGCGGGCAACCTCTCGTCAGGCGGGTTCCGGGACGCGATCGCGCATGCCCGGTGGATCTGGCACGCCGAGCGAGCGGCCCGGCTGCCCAGCGAACTGGCGGTGCAGCGCCTGGTGCTCCCGCATCCGCTGCTGGCGCAGGCCGCGAACCTGTACTACGCGACCATGCACTTCGGGATGCTGATCGCGATGCTGGCCTGGCTGTTCGCCCGGCACCGCGACGGCTACCCGGCCGTGCGCAACGCGATGGCCGCGTGCACGGCGATCTGCCTGCTCATCTCCTTCGTCCCGGTCGCGCCGCCCCGGATGCTGCCCTCGGCCGGGTTCGTGGACCTGGCGGCCCGGTACGGGCAGTCCGTCTACGCCGCGGTCGGTTCGGCCGCGGGCGCCGACCAGCTGTCCGCCATGCCGTCGGTCCACGTCGCCTGGGCGGTGCTGGTGGCCTGGGCCGTCATCACGAGGGGCGCGAGCCGCTGGCGCTGGCTCATCCTGGCGCACCCGGCCGTCACCGTGTTCGTCGTGGTCGCCACCGGCAACCACTTCTGGGCCGACGGCATCGTCGCGACCGCGATCGTGGCCGTTGTCCTGACGGCGCGGGCATACCTGCCACGCCTCGCCGCCCTTCCCCGCCGCGCGGGCCCGTTCTGCCCGCTACCCGTGCCCGGGGAGCCGGATCATGGCGAACGATGCCCGGACGGACGGCAGCCGAACCGTGAAAAGGGGGAAACAACGGGTAAGCCGGCAATATGACCGCTACAGGCATGCGAGAAATGGAGCTGACGTACGAAGCCGTGCCCGGCGTCCCCCTGCCATCGCTGGACGGGCTGCCGCGGGTGGCCGCGGTGTCCGGACCCGAGATCGAGACGCTGGCCGCGGAGTATTACGACACCGAGGACCTGCGGCTGTTCAGGGCGGGGGGCACGCTGCGGCGCTGGGCGGGCGGCGCGGCGGGCGGCGCGGGCGCGCAGTGGCAGCTGGAGCTTCCCGGCGAGGCGGCGCGCCACGAGGCGGCGCGCCGCGAGGTCAGGGTCCCGGCGGGCGGCCCGGGCGGCCCCGTCCCGGACGAGCTGGCGTGCCTGGTCCGGGCGTACACGCGCGGCGCGGCGCTGCGGCCGGTGGCGCGCGTCCAAACCCGCCGCCGCCGGATGACGCTGCGCGACGCGACGGGAGCATCGCTGGCCGAGGTGCTCGCGGACGAGGTAACGGCGCAGACGTTCGGGGCGTCCACCGTCCTCACCCGGTGGAACGAGGTCGGGGTGGAACCGACCGGCGGCGGCCCGCGGCTGCTGCGGGCCGCGGACAGGCACCTGCGCGACGGCGGGCTGCGGCGCGCCGGCCGCTCCGTGGCGCTGGCGCGCGCCCTCGGCGCCGAACCGCCGCGGCCCCGCCGGGCGCGCCGGCTCGCGGGCCGCCCGGCGGCCGGCGAGGTCGTGCTCGCCTACCTGGACGCGCAGGCGGCCAGGCTCGCGTCCCTCGACGCGGCGGTCCGCCGCGACCTGCCGGACTCCGTCCACCAGATGCGCGTGACGACAAGGCGGCTGCGCAGCGCCCTCCAGTCGTTCCCGGCGATCCTGCCGGAGCCCGCCACCCGGCACCTGCGCGGCGAACTGAGGTGGCTTGGCGCGGTGCTCGGCGAGGCCCGCGACGGCGAGGTGCTCAGCGAGTACCTGCTGACCCAGCTGGCCGGCGTGCCGGCGGAGCTGGCCATGGGGCCCGTGCGGGCCAGGATCAGGGCATACTTCGCGCCCCGGGAAGGCAGCGCGCGGAACGCGGTGCTCCAGGCCCTCGACTCCGGCCGCTACGTCGCGATGCTCGACGAGCTGGACCGGCTGCTCGGCGATCCGCCGCTGACCGCGGCGGCCGCGGCGCCCGCCGATGAGATCCTGCCGCGCGCGGTCGCGCGGGCGTACCGGCGGACCAGGCGCCGGATGCGCCGCGCGAAACGGGCAGCGGCCGGCCCGGACCGCGACGTCGCGCTGCACCAGACGCGGAAGGCGGCCAAGCGCGCCCGCTACGCGGCGGAGGCGGCACGGCCGGCGCTCGGCAGGCGGGCGGCCCGTCTCGCCGATCGCATGAAGGCCGTCCAGTCGGTTCTCGGCCGCCACCAGGATGCCGTGAACGCGCGGGCGCTGGCCCGTGAGATCGGCGTGCAGGCGCACCTGGCCGGCGAGAACGCCTTCAGCTTCGGACTGCTGTACGAGCGCGCGGACCAGGACGCGCGGCGGCGGCAGGACGAGGCCAGCCGGGCATGGAAGCGCGCCGCGCGGCACGGCGGGCGGGCGTGGCCGGCCGCCGGCTGACCTTCGCGGCAGGCGGCCCTGCCGCCGCGGGCGGCCCGGACGAGGGCGGGCCCGACGAGGGCGGCGCCCGCCCCGGCACCGGGGGCGATGCCGGGGCGGGCGCCGGGCCCGCGCCGTGGGACCGGGCTAAGGGTCAGGCCTGCGCCGTGCGCCAGCCTTCCGCGTAGTGCTCGCGGGCCTCGGCGGAGTACGGCACCGGCGACACGACCGCGCGGACCTCCATCTGCCGGTGCGGCCGCTCGACCGAGGCCTTCTGCGTGCCGCCGTCCGGCTCGCCCCAGACCACGACCACCTCGGTGCCGACCGGGATACCCGGGTCGATGACGGCGAGCGACAGCTCCTTGCGCTCGTTGTGGCTGTAGCCGGTGAACAGCGACAGGCCGACGAGCTTGCCGTCGAGGTAGACGGCGTCGTAGTTGGACGCGGAGTAGTTCGAGATCGGCACGTCGAGCCCCTTGTACGGGATCTCGTCGGTGAACAGCGAGGCGGCGATCTTGCCGGTGTCCTCGCCGTTCCACGCCAGGGTCACCTTACGGCGCTGCGACGGCTTGTCCATCGCCTCCAGGGCCTCGCGGCCGATGAAGTCGTGGTCGAACTTCACCATGTGACCGTAGCCGAGCTCGTACGGCGTGAGGTAGTAGTCCTCGATGTTGTCCGAGACGAAGCTGCCGCCGATCGACCCGGCGAAGCCCTCGTAGCCCATCGCCGGCAGCCACTCGCGGTACGGCTTGAGCTGGTCGCCGGTGTAGATGGCGGGCAGCGGCGAGGGGATCCAGCCTGACTCCAGCGTGTTCGAGGCGTAGGCGCGGGCGCCGACGGGCTCGATCCCGAACTCCTTGCCGGCCTCCAGGATCGTCTCGCGGATCTCCAGGTACTCCTCGTACGGCCCCCAGACCTCCAGGCCGGGCTGGCCGGACATCCCGTGGCGCAGCGCCCTGACCCGCCGTCCGCCGATGTTGATGTAGTCCGTGTGGAAGAACTTGATGTCCGGGACCGGGCCGCCGTTCAGCTTTTCGATGACCTTCCAGGCGTTCGGCCCCTGGATCTGGAACCGGTACTGCGTGCGGGTGACGGCCTTGCCCATCGGGCGCGACGGCGACCGGTCGTCCCTGACCAGCTCGACGTTCCAGTCGCCGGTCTCCACGTGGAACTGGACCCAGTTCACCGTCGGCACGCGGCCGACGAACTCGTACTCGTTCTCCTCAAGGTGGAACAGGATGCCATCGCCGATCACGTAGCCGTCGTAGGTAACGGGCACGAACTGCTTGGCCCTGCTCGTCGGGAAGTTCTTGAACGTGTTGATGCCCAGGTAAGAGATCAACTTGAGCGCGTCCGGACCCTTGATGTACAGGTTCGCCATGTGGTGGGTCTGGTCAAACAGCACGCAGGTCTTCGCCCACGCGACCTGCTCGGTCTTCCAGTTGCTGAACTCGGTGGGCACGACCGGGTAGACGTAAGCCCCCTCCTGGGAGTTACGCAGCAGCTCGACTGGGTTGACTGTCTGCAGCAGATCCTCAAGGCTTCGCTGCGTCATATGGTTGCCTGCCTTCCTTGTCTTCCGCGTCACCGCGGCCAGCCGGGTACAGCCTCCTGCCGGTGGCCCATCGACCATGATGGCCCTCAGCAGGCGCGTTGTCGCTGTTGACAGCCCCGAATTTCGGGGTACACCGTCGTTACTGGCCCCAGCCGCCGCGGCGGCGCCAGGTGACGTTGGTCATACGCTACGAGCCCGCGCTGCCCGTGACGAGACGCGACGGCACGTTCCGGATAAATGCCGCAAATTACCCGCCGGGCGGCCGCCGTCCGCGCGGTCGCGCCGGGCAATTGCCGCGCAACCGCATTGACCTTTGCAATTGGCCGGCATGATGCCGCGGCGTTTATGTAGGCTCAGACGTATTGGCGTCTCGATGACCCTATTTGGCGCCATCCGGTTCCGCGTGGCGAAAAACGCAGGAGTGACCATATGGGCGTTCCCAGCTCCCCAGGCCAGGCTGCCCATCCCCCGGCGAGTCGTTCGATCGATTTCTATGTCGCCGCAGGGCTGATCGCGCCCGTCACCGGCCTGCTCGCGGCCTGGGGGCTGGTCACCGGGCTCGTGCTCAGCGGCACGCTGGACGATGCGAGCTGGCTGGACCCGGCCAGCCACGGCCAGCGCACGCTCATCGGCACCGCGGTGATAGCCGGGACCGGGCTCGCCGTCGCCGTCGCCGCGGCCGCCCTGACGGCCAAGCTCGTGCGGCGGCTGTCCCGCGAGGCGGTCAGGCTGGCCGAAACCGCGCGGCAGCTGGCCGATGAGCGGCTGCCGCGGCTCGCCGGCGCGCTGCGCGACGGGGAACAGGCCGCGGGCGACCTCGCGACGGCACCGATGCCGCAGACGTCGGTCGCCGAGATCGCCGACGTGTCCGCCGCCGTCGCCAGGATGCACCGCGCGGCCGCCGCGGCGGCCGCGGCCGAGGCGGGCATGCGCAACGGCTTCCGGGAGATCCTGGCGAGCCTGGGCAGGCGGAACCAGTCGCTGCTGCACCGGCAGCTGCGCATCATCGACACCCTGGAGCAGCAGGCGAACAGCCCCGCCGAGCTGGCGGAGCTGTTCGCCCTCGACCACCTCACCACCCGGATGCGCCGCCACGCGGAGAGCCTGACGATCTTGTCGGGCGCGGCGTCCGGGCGCACCTGGGGCGGCCCCGTGCCGGTCATCGACGTCATGCGCGCCGCCGCGGCCGAGGTCGAGGACTACACGCGGGTCACCGTCATCTCCGACGCCACCGAAGCGGTGGCCGCGCCCGCGGTCACCGACGTGACCCACCTGCTCGCCGAGCTGATAGAGAACGCGACCCTGTTCTCCCCGTCCAGCACGCGGGTGGAGGTCCGGGGCGAGCGGGTGGCCAACGGCTTCGCGATCGAGGTGGAAGACCGGGGCCTTGGCATCCCGGCGGACCAGATGCGGCAGCTCAACGCCCAGCTCGCCGACCCGCCCGACGTCCACCTCGCCGACGCCGACCGGCTCGGCCTCTTCGTAGCGGGCAGGCTCGCCGCCCGGCACGGCGTCCACGTCTCGCTGTCCCCGTCCCCCTACCGGGGCACCAAGGCGGTCGTCGTGCTGCCGGACAGCATCGTGGCCGCGGCGGAGGACAAGGGCAGTTATCCCGAACGGACCCTGCGTGACTCCGCACAGCTCAACCTGCGCGCCCCCGCGGTGCTGTCCCTGGCCGGGGCGCGCGTGCCCGGGCCGGCCACCGCTGACAGCCAGTCCCCGGCACCGTCCCCGGGGGAAGAGCTCCCGCCGAGCACCGTTCACGGCCTGCCCCGGCGCGTCCGCCCCGGCGGCCGGCCGGCGGACGACCGGGAGCCGCCGGGCCGCCCGGACGGGGCCGCCCCGCGGAACGCGCCCGCGGAGGCTCCCGCGCCGGAAGACGCGCGCACCCTCGCGGCCTCGTTGCAGAGCAGCTGGCACAGGAGCCGGCAACCGGATGACCCCGCCGCCGGCGACCTGCCCGGGCCCGGCGAGCGGCCCGCGGCGCGGCGGGACGCCATGGCGACGGACAGCGCACCAGACAGCAGGAGCAGTGAGGAAGCGTGATGGCTGTGACGGCCGAAGGCAGCACCCCGGCGCGGGATCTCGCCTGGCTGCTGGACGACCTCGCCGAACGAGTGGCGGGCTTCCGCCGGGCCGTGATCTTGTCCCGCGACGGACTGCTCATCGCGGCCTCGAAAGACCTGTCCCGCGAGGACGCGGAGCACCTGTCGGCGGTGGCCGCCGCCGTGCAGAGCCTGGCGGCCGGCACGGGGGATCGCTTCGCGGCCGGCGGCGTGCGGCAGACGGTCATCGAGCTGGAGCAGGGCATCTTTTTCGTCATAGCGGCCGGCGAGGGCAGCTGCCTGGCCGCCCTGTGCCCCGCCGACGCCGACGCGGGCAGCGTCGCCTACGAGATGGCGATGCTGGCCAAACGCGCCCGGCCGCACCTGGCGGCGCTGCCCCGGTTCCCGGCGGCGCAGCGCCCGGCGGAGTGACCGCGGTGCCTCCGGGCGGCACGTGGCGCCGCCGGGATTCCGGCCCGGTGGTACGTCCCTACGCCGTGACCGGCGGCCGGACGGAGCCCGCCGACGGCGAGGTGCTCGACCTGCTCGCCCTCGTCGTCGCCACCGGGCGTCCCGCACCGGCCGACGATCCGGTCCGGCTAACCCCCGAGCACCGCAGGCTCCTCGGCATGTGCGAGCGGCAGGTCACCGTGGCCGACCTCGCCGCCGAGACCGCCTTGCCCCTGGGCGTGGTCCGCGTGCTGCTGGCCGACCTGATCCTGCAGGGATCGATCACCGTAGTGCGACAGCAACCGCCCGGCCAGCGAACCGGCAATGACGTGCTCCAGGAGATACTCAATGGGCTCCGCGCACTTTGACGGCCCTGACGGCGGGGCGGCGTTCACCGCGCACAAGATCCTCGTCGCGGGCGGGTTCGGCTCCGGGAAGACGACGCTCGTCGGCGCGATCAGCGAAGTCCGGCCGCTGCGGACCGAGGAGACCCTCACCACCGCGAGCGTGGGCCTGGACGACCTGTCGGGCGTGGACGGCAAGGTCACGACCACGGTCGCGCTCGACTTCGGCCGGATCACGCTGGGCTCGGAGGTGGTGCTGTACCTGTTCGGCCTGCCCGGGCAGGAGCGCTTCTCGTTCATGTGGGACGAACTGGCCTACGGCGCGCTCGGCGTCGTGATACTCGCCGACGTCCGGCGCCTGGTCGACTGCTTCCCGTCCGTCAACTACTTCGAAAGGCGGCGGCTGCCGTTCGTCGTCGCCATCAACTGCTTCGACGGCGCCCCCCGCTACGACCCGGAGGAGGTGCGGCTCGCGCTCGACCTCGACCCCGGCGTCCCCGTGGTCAACTGCGACGCCCGCGACGTCGCCTCGGTCAAGCAGGTGCTGATCACCCTGGTGGAAACCATCGCCTCCCGCCGCTCCGGATCCGCCGGCCGCGTCATGGCGCCGAGGACATAGCCGGTGGCGGCGGTGGACGGCCAGGAAGGCGCCGGGATCCCGGCCAGGGAAACGGGCGACTCGCCGGCGCGGCGGGTGTGGACCGGATCAGCGCCCCCGCTCGCCAGCGGTTTCGTCGCCAGGGCGGAGACCGGCCAGGGACTGGAAACCGTGCTCGTGCCGGGCACGGCGGCCGCCCTCGTGCCGCGGCACGGCTCGGGGGCCCGCGCCTGGCGGGACTCGTGCGGCAAGACCCAGCTCGCGGTGTCGTTCGCGCAGTCCTTGTGGCAGCGCGGCGCGGTGGACGTGGTGGTCTGGGTGACCGCCACCAGCCTCGTGTCGGTGCTGTCGGGCTACGCGGAGGCGGCCGCCGCGCTCGAGATCCAGCTGTCGGGCGACGCCGAGTCGGCCTGCACCCGCCTCCTTGGCTGGCTCCGCGACACCTCCCGCCCATGGCTGGTGGTGCTCGATGACCTCAGCTCCGCCGTGGCGCTCGGCGAGGAGCTGATGCCGGCCGGGCCGGCGGGCCGGGTCCTGATCACGGCATCGGATCCCGCGGCCGTGCGGGGACACCCCGCGCGCATGGTCCCTCTCGGGCCGTTCAGCCGCCGGGAGGCCCTGACCTACCTGGTAGGGCGCCTCACCGCGGACCTGGACCAGCGGCAGGGGGCCATCGACCTGGTCGGCGAGCTGGACAACGAGCCGATGGCCCTCGCCATGGCCAGCGCGGTGATCGCTAGCTCGGAGCTAACCTGCCACGATTACCGCGAACATTTCACGCGCAGGCGTGAGCAGATGATGGCCGGGGCGCCCGCGCCCGGCGGGGCGCCCGCGCCGGCCGCCATCGCCTGGGCGCTGGCCATGGATCACGCCGAGCTGCTGTCGCCTCGTGCCGCGCAGTCACTGCTGATGCTCGCCGCCCTGCTCGACGGCGCCGGGATCCCCGCCACCGTTTTCACCACCTCGGCCGCACGCGACTACCTGGCCTCCCCCGCGGCGGGCGGCCTGCCAGCGGGTCAGGCCGTCCACGACGGGCTGACTGCACTGGAGAACGCGGGACTGCTCACCTCCAGCCCGGACCCGGCGCCGGCGCTGCTGCGGCTGAGCCGGCTGGTTCAAGCCGCGGTTCGCGCGGCCATGCCCGGCCGGCTGCTCAGGGATGCCGCGGCCGCCGCCGCGGACGCGGTGCTCGAGGCGTGGCCCGCGGAGGAGTCGCCGGAGTGGCTGGTGCGGGCGCTGCGCTCGTGTGCCGACAGCCTGCGGCAGTCAGCGGGAGACCTGCTGTGGGAAGGAGGCTGCCACGCCCTGCTCCTGCGGGCCGGCCGCAGCCTCGACGCCGCGCGGCTGACCGGTCCCGCGGTCATGTACTGGGAGGAGCTGGCCGCCACCAGCGCCCGGCTGCTCGGGCCCGACCACCCGGCGAGCTACGAGATCAACGAGCGGCTCGCCCGGGCGTACCTGGCGGCGAGCCGGCCGGCCGAGGCCATCGCGCTCCTGGAGTGGGGCAGGGACGAGCGGGCGCGAAGGCTCGGGCAGGACCATCCGAGCAGCCTGGAGGCGAGCCGCGACCTCGGCCTGGCCCTGGTGAGCGCGGGCCGGGCCGGCGAGGCCATCGCCGTGCTATCTGAAGTGGTCAGCGGCTGCGAGCGAGCCCACGGGACCGGCAGCATCGCGGCGCTGAACGCGCGGGAAGACCTCGCCGCCGCCCACCGCGCCGCGGGCCGGCTCGCCGACGCGATCGCGCTGTACCGCCGTGCGCTGGCCGACCGGGAGCGTGCCCAGGGTTCCCGGCACGCCGACGTCACCGCCACCAGGCAGAAGCTGGCCGAGGCATACCTGGCGGACGGCCAGGCTAAGGCCGCGGTCGCGCAGTACGAGAAGGTGGTCTCCGACCGGGAACGCGCCTTCGGTTCCGGCCACCTGCTCACGGCCGCCGCACGCGGCGCCCTCGGCTCCGCCTACCATGCCGCGGGCAGGATGGCGTCCGCGGTGCGGCTTTACGAGCAGACCCGCGCGGAGTACACCAGGGCGCTCGGCGCGAGCCATCCGGACACGCTGGCGGCCTGCGTCAACCTGGCGCACGCCTACTACGGCGTCGGCCGCCTCACCGACGCGGCCAACCTGCTCGCCGAGACCATCGAACGCTGCGAGGTGAGCCTGCCAGCGTCCGATCCGCTCACCGTGGCCGCGCGGAACAGCCTGGCGAACATCAGCGGGACCAGCGGCTAGGCCCCCGGCCCGCATACCCGGCTAGCGAGCGGCTGGAAAGGAGGCGCATGTCAGCAGCCGCGCCCGATGCGGCGGCCAGTGTCGGCGCCCGGGTCATCCGGCGCTGGCAGCTGATCGACCCGCTGCTGCCGCTGCCCGGGCCCGCGTCCCCGCACTGCGGGGTGCCGCTCACCGTGAGCGGACGGGACGGGACGGCCGCCGTCGGACGGTGCGAGCACTGGGCCGGCGCACCCGGATCCCTGGACCTGTCCTGGGGGGCGGCCCGCCGGTTCCAGCTCTCCGCCGCGGTGGCGGGCCCCGACGTGGCAGGCGGGCTCGATCAGCTGCTGTCCCTGTGGCGCGATCACCTGCTCCGATCGCCGGGAACGGGGGACGAGGACACCGCGGCCGTCGTCAACTGGCCCAGCCGGGATGTGGACGGCGTCGCCGTGCTGCTGCGCCACGGGCTGGACCCGCTTGAGGTGCTCGCCGCGCGGACCGCTCCCCGGCGTCCCGGGACGCTGCCAGGCAGCCCGAACGCACGGGCGCCCCGCGCGGACGGCCAGCCCCGCATCCGCCGGGCGGGCACGGCCGACATCGATACCGTCGCCCGGCTGGGCCTTGAGATCATCCGGTTCGATTCGCGATTCGGCACCGTGAACGAGCGGGCGGGAACGCTGGACGCGCTGCGCCGCGAGGCCGCCGGGCTGGTGGCCGGGCCCGCGCCCTGGACCTGGCTGGCCGAACGCGACGGGGAGGCCGTGGGGATGCTGGCCGCGCAGCGGCCGGAGGCCGCGGGCTGGATCGCGCCGATGGTGGGCCTGGCTCCCGCGGCCTATCTCATGCTGCTGTTCGTCCAGCCTGGCGAGCGCGGCGCGGGCGTGGGGGCCGCGCTCGCGGACCGGTTCCACCGCACGGCCGACGCGGCCGGCGTGGCGGTGACGCTGTTGCATTACGAGCAGCTCAACCCGTTTTCGGCGCCGTTCTGGAGCCGCCAGGGTTACCGTCCGCTGTGGACTACCTGGCAGGCCACGCCGGCCCGCGCGCTTGGCTGACCTACCTGGCCGCGGGCACCGGGCCGGGGTCGCTCTCCCGCCGCATCTGGAAGAACCACGACTTCAGCCCGAACCGCGACACGAGCATCAGGAGCAGGCCGGCGGCTACGATGCCGACCATCGACCAGCGCTCCGGAACCGGCGCCGCCGCCAGCGACTTCTCCACCATCCAGACGAGGAACCCGGCCGACGCGAGCGGCAGCAGGCCGAGGATCAGGAAGTCCCAGGCGCCGGAGAACACGCGGCGCCGGTAGTAGACCATGCTGGCGAGCGCGGTCAGGACGTAGAAGATGGCGAACAGCAGGCCGGTGAGGTCGACCACGTAGGTGAAGGCGTTCTGCACCGAGGTGGCGAGCAGGTACACCCACGCCAGCGCGACAACGACCAGGCCGAACAGCACGCTGGCCGCGGCCGGGGTGCGGAACCGGCGCGGGACGTTGGCGAGGAACTCGGGCAGCGCCCGGTAGCTCGCCATCCCGTAGATGATCCGGGCGCCCACCACGATGCCGGTCCCCGTGGTCGCGATCACCGAGAGCGCGAGCGCCAGCGCCATCACCTTGGCCCAGCCGCTGCCGCCGAGCGCCTGCGCGACGTATACGAGCGCGTCGGAGGAGTTGTTCTGCAGGCTCTTCGCCGGCACCACGCCTTGCAGGCCGACCTGCGCGAGCGTGTAGAGGACGGCGAGCAGCGCGACCGCGATGAGGGCGGCCCGGCCCGGGTTCGTCCGCCGGTGCCTGACCTCCTCGTTCACGTACACGGTGCCGTCCCAGCCGCTGTAGGCGAAGATGGCGATGAGGAACCCGCCGACCGCGTCGCCCTGTCCGCCGATCCCGGTGGGGCTGAGCCAGCCGCTGGAGGCGGGGACGGTGCCCGGGTGGTGGCCCAGCACGTAGACCAGGCCCCAGATCGACATGCCCACGAGGATCGTGTACTCCACCAGCGCCATGGCGACCTGGGTACGCGCGGTGATCCGGATGCCGACGACCGCGATCACCATCATGATCAGCCCGACCGCGGTGGCGATGGCGACATTGGCCCAGGTGCTTGTCGACGAGGAGCCGAAGACGGCCAGGACCGACGGCCCGAGCACCTCCACCCCGCTGAGCGTCCCGAGGACGTAGCCGGCGATCATCAGCCACCCGGTGAGGAAACCAAGGTAGGGGTTGATCGACCGGCCGACCCACTCGAAGGACGCGCCGGAGTTGGCGTTCCACATATTCAGCCGGCGGTAGGCGTTCGCGATGATCAGCATCGGGATCGCGCTGATGAGGAGGACCGGCCCGCCGCCGTAGTCGGCCGTCGCGGCGAGGGAAGCCAGCGTGATCGCGACCACCGCCGCGGGCGCGGACGTGGCCATGCCGATGATGGTGTCTTGCGCCACCCCGATCGCGTCGGGCTCGAGCCGGGCCGGGGGCGCCGGAGCGGTTCCGGGGAGGGCGGTTGCAGACGGCTCGGTCATCATTCTCCTCAGCAGTTCGTCTGGGACGCCGAAGTTCGCAATCGGACCTACAGCCCGGCACCGCGATCATAACCGTCATTTCCAGCCGTTGACTATGGCTTCCTGAAATATCGAATTCCGTCATTCGGCGGCTATCGATGCCGCGATCCCGCCGGCGGCGCCGGCGGGATCGCCCGTCTCGCACGGTTTCCGTATCTTTAACAGTCAATTGTCATTTGCGTTCCGCGCGGTCACCGTAAGGTTAAGCCAGTAGCCAATGCTCCGACCGGGGAAGTTCCGGCGGGCGGGTTGAAAGGGCAACGGGTACGTTGGCCGTAAGCAGCGACTTTCCAGCCAGAATGGCAGCCGGCCCGGATGGCGGCCCGGAAGGCGGCACGCTCTCGTCGGGCGACATCCCGCCGCCGGCGGACTGCTTCACCCCCAGGCCGCACACCGGGCCCGGCCCGCTGGACCAGCGCCCGGCCGGCGAGTGGCTGGTGCTGACCGCGCCGCCCGGGCCGCGGCAGCCGGGGCACGACCTGCCGGGAGGCACCGGCAAGACGCAGCTTGCCGCGCACCTGGCGCGCACCTGGCGGCAGGGCCAGCGGGGCCTGCTGGTGTGGCTGACCGCGACCAGCCGCGACTCGGTGCTGTCCGGGTTTGCGGCGGCCGCCGCCCACACCGGCGCGACCGGGGCGGACGCCCCCGAGATAGCCGCCACCCGGTTCCTGTCCTGGCTGGCAGAAACGAGCCAGCCGTGGCTGGTGGTCCTGGACAGGCTGTCCGGCCCGGCGGTCCTGGACGGGCTGTGGCCCGCCGGGCCGGCCGGGCGCGTGCTGGTGACGGCCGCGGATGAGGCCGCGGTCCCGGGCTCGCGGAACCCGGTGACCTTCCCCGTCGGCGCGTTCAGCTCCCATGAGGCCCAGGCCTACCTCATGGCGCGGCTGAGCGCCGACCCTGACCAGCGGCTGGGCGCGGTTGACCTCGTGCACGAGCTTGGCTGCGACCCGCTGGCCCTGGCCCAGGCCAGCGCGGCGATCATCGGTTCGGGGCTTACCTGCCGGGATTACCGCGACATGTTCGCCAGGCGGCGGGAGCAGATCGCCGAGACGGCCGGCGTCCAGCCCGCGGCCAAGGCGGTGACCTGGACGCTGTCGCTGGAATGCGCGGACGAGCTTTCACCCGGCGGCCTCCCTCAGCTCTGCCTCGTGCTGGCGGCGCTCCTCGGCTGCGAGCCGATCCCCGCCGCGGTCTTCGCCACCCGTGCCGTGGGCGAGTTCATCGCCGCGTCCTGCGGGGCAGCGGCCGACGCCGCCGGTATCCGATCGGCGCTGATCACCTTGCAGAGCACCGGCCTGCTGTCCATCGGCTCCAGCGGCGGCGCGCGGACGGTGCGGGTACACCCGGCCGTGCGCTCCGCGGTCCTATCGGCCATGCCCGGCTCGATGCAGGAGCGGGCGGCCCGGGCGGCCGCGGACGCGCTGCTCCAGGTGTGGCCGGACGACGCCGGGCAATCCCCGCTGGCTCGCACGCTCCGCGCGTGCGCGGCCAGCCTGGAGCGCGCCGCGGCCGACGCGCTGTGGGCGGGCGGATCGCACCGTGTGCTGTTCCGCGCCGCGGAAAGCCTCGACGCCGCGCGGCTCAGGGGACCCGCGGCCGGCCGGTGGCGGGCCGTCGCCGAGGCCAGCGAGCGGGTACTCGGCACCGCGCACCCCGATACGCTGCTGGCCACCACCCGGCTGGCCGGCGCGGCGCTGGCTGCCGGGCTCGGCGCTGACGCGGTCACGGCCTACCAGCGGGCACTGGACATCCAGGCCGGTCACCTGGGGGCCGACCACCCGCGCACCGCCGCGGCCCGTGCCGACCTCGGCGCCGCCCTGCTCGCCGTCGGCCGGCCCGGCGAGGCGATCAGCGTCCTGGAGGACCTGCTCGCCGCCGCGCCCGGCCGCGGCTCCGGGATCGGCTCCCGGGACGTGGACGCACTCGCTGCCCAGGACACCCTGGTGGCTGCCTACCAGGCCGGCGGCCGGCACCGGGACGCGATCCGGCTGGCCGAGCTCACGCTCGCCGAGCGCGAGCGGAGCCAGGGGCCCGACCACCCCGAGACCATGCTCACCCGCAGGAACCTGGCGCGTGCCTGCCTGGCCGCGGGCAAGGTCAAGGACGCGATCGCGCACGGCCGCCGGGCGCTCGCGGGCGCAGAGCGGGTGCTCGGCCCCGACCATCTGGACACCGTGGACGCGGTGGGCGCGCTCGCGGCGGCATACCATGCCGCCCGCCGCCTGAAAGACGCCATCCCGCTGTACGAACGGGCCCTCAGCGACCGGGAGCGGATACAGGGACCCGACGATCCGGAGACGATCGGCATCCGCGGCAATCTGGCATCCGCCTACCATTCGGCCGGCCGGATGGCCAGCGCGCTGGAACTGTACGAGCGCACCCGCGCGGACTGCCAGCGGGTGCTGGGCGCGGATCATCCGGATACGCTCGCGGCCCGGGCGAACCTGGCGCACGCCTACTACGCCATGGGGCGGATCACCGAGGCGCAGACGCTGCTGCGGAACGCGCTGGCCGACTGCGAGCGCGTGCTCCCCCCCGGCGACCCGCTGACCGCCGCGGTCCGCACCAGCCTGGAGGCCGTGTCGGCCGGCTAGCCGGCTGGGCTAGCCGACTGGGCTAGCCGACTGGGCTAGCCGGAGGGCAGCTGGTACTGCCTGACCCCGCGCTTGCCGTCGATCTCGAGCAGCGCTCCGCACAAGATGCCGTCGCCGTACTCACTGCCAGGGTTGATGGCGAGTGTGGAACCAAGCCGGACGGCGCCCCGGGACTCATGGATGTGCCCGTGCAGCCCGAGCATCGGCTGGTACCGCTCCAGCACCCGGCGTACCGCTTCCGAGCCGACCGACTCCAGCACCACGGCGCCGCCCCTGACGACGGGCTTGAGCGAGCCATCCAGGGCCGGGGCCTTGTCGATGGCGGTCCTGGCCGGGGGGACATGCAGGTTGAAGACCGCCCGTTCCGGCCGGCCGACCTGGCTGGCCAGCTTCTCGATGCGGCGTTCCAGCTCGTCGTCATCCAGCTCGCGAGGGGTGCGCCAGGGGGTGATGTTGGAGTAGCCGCAGGAGATCATGGTTATGCCCTCGCCGAGGTCGAGGAGGCCTTCCTCGGTCTCGGTCAGCACCGGCGATTCCCGCAGCATGCCCTGAAGCTCGGGGGGGTCGTCGTTGCCCGTCATCGCGTAGAGCCGGATGCCGGTCCCGGCCAGCCGCTCCGCCGCGAGATCCAGCCAGCGGCCCAGCGTCTCGCGCATCAGGGCCAGGAAGACGGCGTACACGGCTTCGGGCTTGTCCCAGATCTCGTCGAGCTCCTCCTCGGTGGTGTGAAAGGGGTAGAAGCCCATGTCCCTGATGCGCGTCTCGGCCTGCCTGACCTCGTCCTGGGTCAGCACCCGGTCCCCGGAGAGCTGGCGGACGAGAAAACCCCCGCCGGGCCGGGACACGACCGGGACCACCGCCTTCCCGGACACATCACCGCCCAGGATCAAGGTGTCGGCGCCGTAGAACCGTCCCGCGTTCAGGAACTTCCGCCAGCACACCTCTGAGCCGTGGATATCGGTCGCGAAGTAGACCCGCATGGTCAACGGGTCACCTCCTCCGGCACCTGGTACCAGCGCACCCGGCGTCCCACCTTGGCCCGCAGCTGCCAGGACAAGGACTTGGGCGCCTCCGCCAGCGCGCCGGCGACGGCCGCGATCCGGCGGGCGATCCGCTCCCGGTCGGCCGCGCCGGCGACCAGCTCACCGAGCAGGTCCGCACATGCCGCGAGGTTGTCGGTCACGGTGGTGTAGAGCCCCCAGTCGGCGGCGCACGTGGCGGTCACCGGGGCCATGTTCAGCTGCCCCGGTCCGTCGGCACCGCCTGGCTCGTGATCCCACAGCAGCATGGCCACGTCGGACAGGTCCTTCGCGTTGACCTCCGCTATTTGCAGCTTGGTCAGCAGCAGTTCGGCCGCGGCCAGCGTCTCCGGCTCGGCTTCCAGCCGCTTGCCGAGGTCCAGGGTGTGCGACATCTCGAACGTGTCCAGGAAGATGTCCACCTGCCAGCCGCCCGGGGCGTGGTAGAGCAGCCGCCGTGCCCCGTGCGTGGCGTTGAACACCCGCTCCGGCTCGAAACCCTCTGCCTCGAGCACGGATCGCAGCATGCGCGACTGCCGCTTGTGCGCCACCAGGTCGATGTCCGGGTAACTGCGGCCGAGCGCCGCCCGGGCCGCCGGCGAGCCGCGCAGCCAGATGGCCACGCCGCCGACCAGGCGGACCGGGATGGAGCGGGCCGCGGCCGCGGCTACGATCGCCCGGCCTTCGGTCACCATCGCGGGTTCCTGCGCGCGCGGCGCCCGGTCCGCTCCCCCAGGGGCACCGGGCGCCGCGGACTGCCAATCGCTCATTCCGGCGGGATCTCGGCGAAGGTCGACGCGAGCTGCATACCCTGGCTGCGCCGGTAGAGCCGGACGCCGATGTAGTACACGATGCCGATCAGCGGGGCGGTGAACGCCTCGGCCATGGGCTTGAACCCGAATGTGCCGCCGAATCCGGTGTGGAAGGCGACGTAGATGACGAATCCCCATGAGATCGCGGATACCGCCGCCACCAGCGTGATGGCCGGCATGCCCAGCAGCCTGCGCCGGGCCCACGCCGGCCCCTGCGCGTGCAGCTGGGGACGCCGCCACGGGGCGACCGCGGCGGCGATCGACACGATGATGAAGGCCACGCCCATCACCGCGATGATGTTCAGCAGGTAGCTGCCCAGGCCCTGGTAGATGTTGAGGTAGTTGAGCAGCTCCACCACGCAGCCGATGGTGATGGTGGCGATCACCGGGGTGTGGAACCGGTCGGACACCGTGGTGAGCTTCTCCGGCGCGAGCCGGTCGAAGGACCAGGCGAACATGTTCCTGGTGCCCATCATGAAGCCCGTCGGCGTCCACCACACGATCGCCAGCACGAAGCACAGCGCGACGAAGACCAGCAGCCACTGCGGCCCCGGCAGGAAGTTGACCAGGGCGGGCAGGTACGGCTTGAACGGCAGGGTCCAGTGCGCCGAGCCATTGCCCAGGCCCATGAAGACCGCCGCGCCGAAGAACTGGAAGCCGTAGTACTTGTAGATCAGGGCGACGCCGACCACGTAGCCGATTGCCGAGATCAGCAGGGCACCGAGGATCGAGGTGGCGGCGGTGCGGCGGACGTTGCGGATCTCCCCGGCGAAGTACCCGGTCCACTGGAAGCCGGTGTAGACCTGGAACGAGTAGATCATCCCGAACAGGGTGGCGCCCCATCCGATGGCGCCGGCCGCGCTGAAGCCGAGGTGGCTGGCTTGCGAGAGGACGCCGGCGTAGGTGGTGCCGGAGTGCGCGTCCCACGCGCTCATGAAGTGCCCGTGGCTGCCGACGGCCATGGAGATCATCCAGATGACGATGCCCAGCCACACGATGGCGAACGTGACCAGCATGTACCGGGCGACCACGCGCACGCCGAGGACCATCAGCCCCGTGAAGATCACGGTCAGTATGGTCGCGACGATCATCAGCTCGCCGTTGCTCGGGGAGGTCAGAGCCGCCGAGTGCCAGCCCGCCACGTAGGCGGCGGCCGGCCCCATGGTGCTCAGCATGTAGGTGAAGTTGAAGGCGATCCAGGTGAGGAACACGAACGTCAGGGAGAAGTTCACGAAGAAGCCCAGGGCCGGGCTCAGCGTCCTCGACACCCAGACGTAGTCCCCTCCGGACCGCGGCATGATCACCGTGAAGTAGAGGTACACCAGCCCGCAGGACGCCACCAGGGGCGTGGCCAGCAGGAATGACAGCAGCATGTTCGCGTGCGGCCAGAAGGTCGGGGTGAACGCCATTACCTCGGTGATCCCCACCGGGATAAGGACGGCGGAAAACACCAGGTTGAAGGCATCGAATGCGCTCAGTTCGCGGACCAGACCGGTAGCGTTCCTGACGAAAAGGTTCCGGCTGCCCGCGGGCGGGATGGCGCCGGCCCGGGATCCTGCTGTGGCCACCTGCATCCTCCTGTAGGGACTGTTACGGGTCACAAGCATCGCAGGCACGGTCACGAGCCGCGCCATACCTACGCAATTCTCCGGCAGCCCGATTTTGAGGTCAATAAGCGGCTAATTGCCGGGATGCCGCACGATCACTGTGGTGTCTGTGGTCGCAGGAGCCGGCGCGCCGTGCCCGGCGGGCCGCCAGAGGACGCCCGGTTGCCATGGGTGCCACAGGCGCATGGCACGCGAAATTTGATTTTTATCAATACCGAACGAGGGCGGCCTCGTCTGCACGGATAGCATCGACCGCCGCGCCTTTTCATCCCCTTATGCCGGACTCGGGCATCCGGGCGTGCGGCCGGGGAAAGGATTGCGCGCTGTGCGCGGCTACGCCGTGCGAACAGAATGCGCTGGCCGAGCGGCTAGCCGAGCCCAGGCGGCGTATCGCTAACGTAGTAGCCGCGTCCCCGGACGTAGACGACATAACCGAGTTCGCGCAGGCGGCGCAGGGCCCGGGCCATGACAGCCGGGTGCACGCAGGCCGCCGCGGCCATGTCCGCCAGCGTCGGCAGTCGCTCACCCGGGTCGTACCGGCCTGTCCTGATCCCGTCCGCGAGGCCGCCCGCCGCCTTCACCCACTGCGAGCCTTCCCGGCCGCCGATCTCGGGCGGCGACTGGCCGCTCATGAGCCCAGCCCGGCCGTCGTGGCGGTTCCGCGCACGGTCACCGGCACCCCGTAAAGGCACACCGCTGTTCCGCTCCCTCCAGTGCCAGGCAGGATGAGCCCAGCCCTCCCGGAGATAGAACCGTAGGCGGCGGCGCCGATGTTACGACGCGGGCACCGGCCGTCTCTGAATTCGCGGACACCGGGAATGCGCGGGCATTGGTCCCTTATGGTCGTTTCGTGCTGGGCCCTGAATTCTCCGATGTGCTGCGGCTGGCGGCCAGCGGGGACCCCGCCGCGTTCGGCGCGCTGTGGCGGGATACGCACCCGTCCCTGCTGCGCTACCTGCGGCTGTCGGCAGGGGAGGCGGCCGAGGACCTGGCCAGCGAAGTGTGGCTCGAGGTCGCGAGACGGATCGCCCGCTTCCGCGGCGGCGAACTGGAATTCCGCGGCTGGCTCTTCACGATGGCGCGCCGGCGGCTGATTGACCAGCACCGGTACCAAACCAGGCATCCCGAGCTGCCGACCGCGGATACCGATCGCCTCGACCGGCCGGCGGCCGACGACACCGTCGCCGCGGCACTGGAGGGAATCTCGACGGAAACCGCGCTGGCCTTCATCGCCACCCTGCCCCGGGATCAGGCCGAGATAATCGTCCTGCGCGTGGTGGTGGGACTGGACGCCGCCCAAGTCGCGCGGATCGTCGGCAAGAGCCCGGGCGCGGTCCGGGTCGCCGCGCACCGCGGGCTGCGCACGCTCGCCGCGCGGCTGGCCGGCGGCGGCTTCGCGGCACCGGGTCCCGGCGCCGCGGCACCCTTGCCGGAACCCTGGCAGCCGGCCGGAGAGGTGTAACGTTATGCGGGCGTTCAACGGTTCCCTCGCCGAGATGCCGCTTCTTTCACGCTTGATTCCCCGCCGCGTCCGCCGGCCGGCCGCTGACGAGGCGGCTGCCGAGCGGCTGCTGGCCGGGCAGGGCGCGGGCCCCGGTGCCTCGGCCGGTCAGCAGGCCCTGGAGCTGCTGCTCAGGGCGGCGGCAGGGCCCGGCACGGGAAAGGAGCTATCCGGCGAGGACGCGGCGGTCGCCGCATTCGTATCGGCCGTCACGGCGTCCGGGTCAGGCACCGCGAACGCCCGCGCCCGGGGGCGGGCGCGGGCGGGCAAGCGCCCGCTCGCGGGCAGGGTCCCGATCCTGGCGGCCGTGGCCGCGATGGCCGTCGTCGCCGGGCTATCCGGAACCGCCGCGGCCAACGCGCTGCCCGCGCCGCTCCAGCGGCTAGCGCACGCGGTGTTCGGGGCGCCGGCGCCCGCCGCCCCCGGCCGTCCCGCACCCGTCATAAGCGCTTCACCGCGCAACGGCAGCACGCCCAGTCACGGCGCTATCGCCGGTCACCCGGCCGCAAGCCCGGGAACCGCCGGGCAGAGCCGCCGCTCCTCAGCGAAGGCGAAGGCCACCGCGACCCCAGCTCCTGCCGGCACGGCAGGCCCAGCTCCTGCCGGCACGGCAGGCAGCGGTGGAAGCGGCAACGGGAACGGCAAGGGGAACGGGAACGGCAACGGGAACGGGAACGGCAACGGGAACGGAAAGGGCAACGGCAACGGGAACGGCAAGGGGAACGGCAAGGGAAAGGGCAACGGCGGCTAGGGCGAGGCCGGGCACCCGGGAAAGGGCGGCACCGGGGCATGCACGGCCAGCGCGCTAGCGCGGACCGAGCGCCTGGAGGCCGCGGGCGACCAGCAGCGGCACCGCCGGGCCGACCTTCTCGTACCCCGAACCGACGGTCTGGCCGCCGAGGTAGCGCGCGTGCACGCCTTCGCAGATGACGGCGAGCTTCATCCACGCCAGGGCCATGTAGAACGGCAGGTTGTCCAGCGCGCGCCCGGTACGCGCGGCGTACTCCCCGGCGAGCGACCGCGCGGCGGGGAAGCCCGGCTTGTCGGTCAGCCCGGCCGCCACCGGGATGTCACCGCGTTCCACGTCGCCCGGGTCGTGCCAGTAGGAGAGGGTGACCGCGAGGTCGGCGAGCGGGTCGCCAAGCGTGGACAGCTCCCAGTCGAGCACCCCGGCGATCCGCGGCGCGCCGTCCGGCGGGAGCGACACGACCGTGTTGTCCAGCCGGTAGTCGCCGTGCACGATTGTGCACGCGCTGTCCTCCGGCGCCAGCTCCGCCAGGCGCGCGAGCAGCACCTCCATGTCCGGCAGGTCGCGTGTCCGTGACCGTTCCCACTGCGCGCCCCAGGTGCGGATCTGCCGGACGCAGTAGCCGCTGCGCCGCCCGTAGTCGCCGAGCCCGACGGCGTCCGGGGAGACCGCGTGCAGGTCGGCCAGCGTGCCTATCAGGGCGCTCGCCAGCGCGCCCCGCGCGGCGGGTGACAGCGCCTCGGTATCCGCCGGGGTGCGCAGCACCGTGCCCGGCACGTCGCGCATCACGTAGAACGTGACGCCCAGGACGCTGGGATCGGTGCACAGCGCCAGCGGCTCGGGCACCGGGACCGGGGTCGGCACGAGCGCGCTGAGCACGCGGTACTCGCGCGCCATGTCGTGCGCGCGCGGCAGCACGCGCCCGAGCGGGGGCCGCCGCAGGATGACGGTGCCGCCGGGCAGCCAGAGCCGGTACGTGATGTTCGACAGCCCGCCCGAGATCACCTCGGCATGCCACGGGCCGTCCTGGATAAGGTCCGGCAGCGTCTCGCGCAGCCACCGCCCGGCGGCCGCCGCGGGCAGCCCCGGCAGGTCACTCGCCATGGCTGCCGTGGGCGCGTGCCCGGCGCGCGGCCCGCCTGGCGATCGACATCCGGTGCACCTCGGATGCCCCGTCATAGATCCGGAAGGCCCGCACGTCGGCGTAGATGCGCCCGACCACCATCTCTTCTGAGGTGCCGAGGCCGCCGCACAACTGGACGGAGCGGTCCACGACGCGGCTCACCGCCTCGCTGATGAACACCTTCGCCCGCGACGACGCCTCGGTCGAGGAGTCCCCCCGGGCGATCTGCCAGGCCACCTGCCACAGCAGGGCGCGCGCGGCCGCCAGCTCGATCTCGTTGTCGGCGATCATCTGCTGTGCCATGCCGTGCTCGGCCAGCGGTGCGCCGAACACCTCCCGCGACACGCTCCGGGCCAGCGCGATCTCGTGCGCCCGCCGGGCCGCCCCGAGCCAGCGCATGCAGTGCGTGAGCCTGGCGGGCGCCAGCCGGACCTGGGCGTACCTGAAGCCCTGGCCCGGCTCGCCGAGCACCGCGTCGTCGGGCACGAATGCCTCCCGGAACCGGACCTGGCAGTGCCCGCCGATGGACAGAGCGTCGATCGTGCGCGCGTGCCCGGTGATCGTCATGCCGGGGTTGCCGGCATCGACCAGGAACATCGTCGCCCCGCCCCCGCCGGCGCTGGCCGCCATGACGATCGCGAACGCGGCTCCCCGCGCCCCGGTGATCAGGTGCTTGTCCCCGGTGATGGTCCAGCCGCCCGCCACCTTCGCCGCCGTGGTGCGCAGCGCGGCGGGATCGGAGCCGGCGCCCGGCGGCGGCTCGGTCATCGCGAAGCACGACCGGATCTCGCCGGCCACCAGCGGCCGCAGGTACCGGCGCTGCTGCTCCGGCGTGGCGATCATGTGGAGCATGTGGATGTTGCCCTCGTCCGGCGCCGAGCAGTTCAGCGCGAGCGGCCCGAGCAGGCTGCGGCCGGCCTCCTCAAGCAGCACCGCCGCCTCGTCGAACGAGAACCCGCCGCCGCCGAGCTCGGCCGGGACCTGCGGCGCCCACACCCCCGCTGCCTTCGCCTGCTGCTGCAATTCCTTGCGCAGCGCGTCGTCGACGCCGTCCGCGAACGCCTGCTGCTCGCGCGGGATCACCACGTCGTCCACGAACCGCGCGATGCGCTCCCGCCACTGTTCCACCCGTGGTGAGAGCGAAAAATCGAAGGGCATGAGGGCTCCTTGTCACAGACGCCGCCGTCCGTTCGGCCGATTCTGATTATCATCCCGAACGAGCGGCGGCGTCTCCCCCAGCCGTGACAGCGCCAGCCGCGCGGCGTGATAGCCGCCCATCCCGTGCACGCCTGCCCCCGGCGGCGTGCTCGCCGAGCAGAGGTACACCCCGGGCAGCGGCGTCGCCCACGGGTGCGCCGAAGGCACCGGGCGGCTGACGAACTGGGTCAGGGTGGCCGCTCCGCCGCCGATGTCCCCGCCGACCAGGTTCGGGTTGTGCCGCTCCAGGGCCGCCGGGCCGTGCGCGACGCGGGCGAGGACCAGGTCCCTGAACCCCGGCGCGAACCGCTCGATCTGGTCCTCGACCGCCGCGGTCATGTCCGCCGCCGAGCCGTTCGGCACGTGGCAGTACGCCCACAGCACGTGCTTGCCCTCCGGGGCGCGCGACGGGTCGGCCGCGCACGGCTGGACGGCGAGCACGTACGGCCGTTCCGGGTGCCGCCCGGCAGCGGCCGCGGCCTCGCCGGCCGCGATTTCCGCCAGCGTGCCGCCCAGGTGCACGGTCCCGGCAAGGGCCACCGACGGGTCCTTCCACGGCACCGGCCCGGACAGCGCCCAGTCGAGCTTGAACACGCCCGGCCCGTACCGGAACCGGCGCAGCCGCCGCGCGTAGCCGGCGGGCAGCCGGCCGCCGCAGACCGCCAGGACCTGCCGGGGCGTCAGGTCGAGCAGGATCACGCGCGCCCGCGGCACGTCCGACAGGTCCCGGACGGGGTGCCCGGGCTCCGCGGCGCCGCCGAGTGACCTCAGCCGGCCGACGAGCGCGGCGGTGAGCCGCCCCGACCCGCCGCGGACCACCGGCCAGCCGACCTGGTGCGCGAGCCCGGCGAGCAGCAGCCCGTACCCCGCGGTTACCGGCCGGCGCAGGTCGATCATCGAGTGCGCGGCCATCCCCGCCAGCAGCGCGCGGGCCCGCTCGCCGCCGAAGAGGGTGCGCGCCAGCACCGTCGCGGGAAGCAGGCCCAGGGCGCCGTACCTGGCCAGCCGCAGCGGCGCCCGGGGCACGGACAGCGGCGAAAGCAGCGAGTCCACGAGTCCGGGGCCGCCGCGCGCCACGGCGCCGGCGCTCTGCCGCCAGGCGAGGGCGTCCCGGGGCGAGCCGAGGCCCGCGGCGGTCTCCGCGACGTCCCTGTGCACCAGCACCGCGTCCTGGCCGTCCAGCGGGTGCGCCGCCTGGACCCGCGGGAAGCACCACTCGACGGGAAGCGCGAGGCCCCGGAACGCCGCCGAGGCCAGGGTCAGCGGCAGGACGGTGGCGCACGTGTCGTGGATGAACCCGTCCAGGGTCAGTGCCGCGCTGCGCAGCCCGCCCCCGAACTCCGCGGCTCCCTCAACGAGCAGGACCCGGAGCCCGGCCCCGGCCAGCGTGATGGCGCCGGTCAGGCCGTTCGGCCCCGATCCCACCACGACGGCGTCGAATCCGTCCGCCCGGGCCACCGCCCCTCCTTCCGTTCCGTACCCCGTGCCGGGGTGCGAGGGCGTCCCCCGCACCCCGGCAGAACCTATGCTGCCCGGGCCGCGGCATTAAACGCCGACGGCCCCCCGCGGCGAAGGTGCGCCAGTCTCACCTTCCGCCACCTTCGCCGCTTCCGCCACCGGGATCCCGGCACGGTCCTCGTCCGCCATGGCCGTCCCGGACGCCTCGGACGCCTCGGCCGTCCCGGGCCGCGCCTGCGGGCGCGGGCGCAGCGTGACGTAGCTGAGCACGACGCCGGCGGCCAGCAAGGCGATCGTCAGCCACAGGCCGGCGTGGTAGCCGTCGAGGAACGCCTGGGGCGCCGCCGCGCCGCCGCGCAGCGCGGCCGCCTGCCGCGACCGCAGCACCGCGCCGATCACCGTGACCCCGAGCAGCCCGGCCACCTCACGGGAGGCGTTGAGCAGGGCCGACGCGATTCCCACCTGACCCCGGGGCGAAGCCTCGAGCACCGAGTTGGTCAGCGGCACGTTCATCAGCCCGGCGCCGACCCCGAACAGGGCAAACCCCGGCATCAGCGAGCCGAACCCCGCGCCGCCGCCGATGCGGGCGAACAGCACGAGGCCGCCGGCCATCGCCGCCATCCCGAGCGAGACCGTGCGATGCGAACCGAGCACGGCCGCCACCCGCGGCGCGATCATGGCGGCGACTGCCAGGAACAACGCCATCGGCACGAACGCGAGCCCTGCCTTGGTCGGCGAGAACCCCAGGATTCCCTGTAGGTACAGCGACGTGAAGAAGTAGATCCCCAGGATCCCGAACCCCCAGATCATCATCGTCGCCGTCCCGCCGCTGTACGCGGCGCTCCTGAAGACCGGCAGCGGCACCATGGGCTCGGCGGCGCGGGCCTCGGCCGCCGCGAAGACCGCCGCGGCCAGGGCGGCCACCCCGAACGCCGCCACGATCGGCGCGGATGTCCAGCCGCGGTCGTGCCCTTCGATCAGGGCGTAGGTCAGCGAGAACAGGGCCAGCGCGGAGGTGACGAGCCCGGGCAGGTCCAGCCGCCGCGTCCGCGGCTCACCGCGCGACTCCGCGACGAACGGCACCGCGATCACGAACGTGATGACGCCGAGCGGCACGTTGATCAGGAAGATCCAGCCCCAGCGCAGGTGCTGGCTGATGACGCCGCCGATCACCGGGCCGAGCGCGAGGCCGAGCGCGCCGACGGCGCTCCAGATGCCGATCGCCGCCGTGCGCTCTTTGACGTCGGTGAAGGCATGCGCGATGATCGCGAGGGTCGCGGGCGTCAGCAGGGCCGCGCCGAGTCCCTGCACGGCCCTGGCCGCGATCAGCTCGCCGCCGCTTCCGGCCAGCCCGGCGGCGAGCGATGAGAGCGTGAAGGCCGCAAGGCCGGCGAGGAACACCCGGCGCCTGCCGTACACGTCGGCGACCCGGCCGCCGACGAGCAGCAGCCCCGCGAACACCAGCAGATAGCTGCTGACGATCCACTCCAGCCCGCTGACCGACAGGTGCAGGCTGCGCTCGATGGTCGGGAGCGCGACGTTCGTCACGTTGTTATCTAGGTAGCTCATCAGCGTGGCCAGGCTGACCGCGGTCAGCGCCCACCATCGTGCCCTTGCCGTCACGGCTGCGGTCCTTCCCCTAGAACTTGTACTACGTACCTGTATGCCGTTCTTATACGTCGTACAGTCAGTCATTGCCGATGATGACTTGTACGCCGTATAGTTGTCAAGTGACTTCTCCACGGCAGGCGCGTTCCGGCCCGGCGGACCGCAGCGAGGGCGAACGCGCCCGGCTGACCAGGGACGCGGTGGTCGGCCGGGCACTGCGGCTCGCCGACGCCGTCGGCCTGGAAGCGCTGACGATCCGCAAGCTCGCCGCCGAGCTCGGCGTCACCCCGATGGCGCTGTACTGGCACTTCCGGAGCAAGGACGAGCTGCTTGAGGGGCTCGCCGAGCGGATCTGGTCCGAGATCGACACCGATGTCGACGTCACCGCCCCCTGGCCGGCGCGGCTGCGCGGCCTGCTGGAGTCCCTGCTGCGAGTGCTGCGCGCGCACCCGGCGGCCGCGCAGCTGCTGCTTCAGCCGGAAAAGAGGCAAAATGAATCCGCGCTGCGCGCGACGGAGGTGACGCTGGAGGTCCTGCGCGGCGCCGGGTTCGATCCCGTCTACGCCAGCGAGATAGCGCGCTCCGCGCTGTGGACCGGCATCATGCTCGTCATGAGCGAGCCGGGAATCGAGTCGCTGTCCCCCGAGGAGCGCGCGGAGATACAGCGCAAGAAGCAGGTCGTGTTCGCGACGCTGCCGGTCGCCCGGTATCCGCGGCTAGTGGAATGCGCCGTCCCGATGACCTCGTGCGACGACCCGGATTTTCACTACGAGCTCGGGGTCAGCGTGTTCATCGCGGGCGTGGAGGCGATCGCCGCCGCGGTCAGCCGGCAGGCCGCCTGCCCCCGTAGATGACGTAGTCGAGTTCCTTCCAGTACACGTCCACGCCCTCGAAGCCGGCCGCGCGGAGGAAGGCGACCTGGGGCTCGAGCGGGCTCATGTACCGGACGTGGTTCTCGTAGCGGAACTGCTCCTCGTGGGTCCGGTGGTCTCGCTTGGCGGCGGCGGAGGGGTCGCGCCGGTCGCCGGCGCGCAGCCAGGCCTCCTCCACCACCGGGTCCGGCGGCTTGACCGGGTCGTAGTTGAGGTACCACCCGCCCGGCGCCAGGTGGGCGAGGATCTCGCTGAACAGCGTCTGCTTGCGCTCGTCCTTGAGGTGGTGGACGGCCAGCGAGCTGATCACCGCGTCGACCGGGACCGGTATCTGCGCGGGCCAGCCGCCCGCCCGCGTCAGGTCGAACTCGACGTAGCTGTACCGGCCCTCGTACGGGGCCAGCTCCAGCAGCCCCTGGGCCATCATCTGGGGCGAGAAGTCGGCCAGGATCGCGTGCGCCGCGGGGAAGTAGTCGAGGACGGTCCGGGCGGCCGCGCCCGTGCCCGCACCGAGGTCGACGAACGTGAAGGGCTCGTCCGTGCGGAACGGCAGCAGCTCGGCCATCAGGACGCGGTGGGCCGCCCGGCGGCGCTCCCTGTCGCCCTCGGTCGACTTCCAGAAGTTCACGCCGACGTCCGTCTTCCAGACGGCAGCGTTGGTGTCCTCGGTGTCCGGCATGACAGCGATGCTAGCGCCACGCCCCCGGCCCGGCCCAGCGAGCGCCACGTCCCCGGCTTGGCCCGGCGGGCACGGGCCGGACTTAGGTCCCTGGAAAGAGGGCCGTCAGCGCGCTGGGATTAAAATCCTGAGAACCAGGGGGCGTCATGATCGGTACCGGCGAATTGCGTGACCACCAGGCCCGTTGCATGCCGCACATGGCGATGCTGCACATGCTCGCCGGCGACGTCGCCGGCGAGCAGCTCCCGCCCGACGCCGCCGAACAGATCGCGCGGGCGACGAGCGCGATCCTCGCCGAGGCCAGGGCCGCCGCGCGCGCCGCCCTCGCCGCCCTGGCCGACAAGAACTCCCGGTCGGCCAGCGTGTCCCTGCTCACCGCCAGGCAGGCCAGGCTCGAGCACGCCGCGGAGGACGCGGTCGCTTCGGCCCGCGAGGCGGCGCAGAGCGGCAACCTCGCCGCGCTGCGGCAGCGGCTGCAACGGTTCGAGGTGCTGACGTCCGCGATGTGGACCGTCCAGCTATCGGTGTGGGAGCAGGCGCCGGGCAGCGGACGATAGCCGCCCGGCGGGACGCCGGCGCTAGGCAGCGTCCACGTTCCTCCTGATCCGCGGCACGGCGACGCCGCGGTTCTCCAGCCTGACACGCCGCATGGCGCCCTGCGGCATGGACGGGAGCCAGGTGATGTTCCAGGCCTGGGCCTCGAGCTTGGCCGCGTTCCAGATTTCGTAGCCCACGCCGCTGAAGGAACGGGAGACACCCGAGCCCAGCCCGGCCCCGCCGCAGCCGACGACGGCGGCCACCGTCACCAGGCTCGCCCACACCTGGCCCGCGCCGCTGAGGTTGGCGATCACCAGGTAGAGCAGTCCGGCGAGGGTAGCCGCCGCGACGAGGACCGCCGGCCAGAACCGGCGGATGATCGAGGCGCTGAGCAGCCGCGCCGCCCGCGCGATGGCGGATCCGGCCTGCACCCACGCGCCCATGCCGGGGTCGAGGCTTACGTCGGGATCGGCCGTGAGCACCGAATGCCAGACCGCGCCCTGGACGCGGAGGGCGCTGATCACCCTGTCCGCGTTCGCGGCGCCCGCGGCCCTGATCTGCGCGGCGTTGACATCGACCCAGTCCGCCCAGTGCGACAGCGACTGGCCGACGATCGCCGCCGTCGACGGCGGGATGGCCGAGCCGGCGCCGTTGAGCCACGTCTGCATGGCGGCCGCCTGACCGCGCTTGAACATCCCGATCAAGGAGTCCGGGCCGTCCGCCGCGGGCAGCCAGCACATGTCGCTGAGCGCGATGCCAAGCTGGTAGGCGTTGAGCTGTTGCTGGTCGTCGGCGAGCCGGTTCAGGATCGCCAGGTGCAGCTCGCGGACCTCCCGGTCGAAGCCTGCCTGGTCGAACGGCTCCGCGCTTGCGGGCTGCTTCCTGGCGGCCTCCGCGCGGACGCGCGCGTCCGAAACGTCCGGGTACGCGGCCAGCAAGTCATGCAGGCCGGCGAGCAGGAAGTTCAGCAATTCGGCATCATCGAGGTCACCGACGAGGGGAAGCTGGACCGCCTTGGTGAACGGAGGCTGGCGGGCGGCGGGGCTTTCCCGCCGGCGGCTGTCGAACAGTTCCGCCATCAGCCAGCCCAGCGCGAAGACCGATCCGACGGGCGGCGGCACGGGCACGGCTGCGAGGGCAGGGGGAACCAGGCCGCTTTCCGTACGTGCAGACATGAATTCCTCTCCGCGCCCGGCGGCCACTCGAAATAGCCGTATCGATGGTCCCGACGCTAAATCGAAAACAATCGAAAGCGCTTCCAGATTGCCCCGATTTTGGCAGCCTGCCATCGCGCTGTCAATGAGTTCGCGGAAGGGGAACCCGATCAGGCCGCCGCGCCCGCGCCCGCCGGGGTCCACCCGATGGCCGGGGCTATGTGCTTGGCGATCGTGCCGAGGATGCGCGCGTTGTATTCGACCCCTGACGATCTTCAATGGCGGGTGTTACCGGGTCTGGCCGCCCGGCGTGCGGTGCGCTATGCCGGAGACGTGAGGTATCCCGGTGGCGGCGGGCTGACCGCCGCGGAGCGGGCCCGCCGGGAACAGGTGCGGCTGGCCGCCGCCGAGATGATCAGGGCCGCCGCCAGCGACCGGTCAGCAGCAGCCCGCGCACGGGCGCGCCCGGTTTCCTGCGGGATGCCGGGCGCTCCCGTGTCCGGGGCCGTCAGGGCTGGATGAGCCGTCGCGCCGGTCGCGCCGCCTTCGGTCACCGTGTCCGTGATCCCGCGCCGTGCCATCTCGCGGCAGACCGCGCCCCACTCGCGGATGAGCGCGTCGTTGCCGGCGTGCCACCTGGGCACGGTCTGAAGCTGCCGGTAGACGTGCCGGGCGCACTCGATCACCTGATCGTCGGTCAAGTCCGCTAGCTCAGTCGGCCATGGTCCCATGGCACCTTACTATAGCTAGCCATGGATAGCTATAGCTAGCCCTCGATAATCCCAGGTCATCTCGGGTAGATACCGTTCCGGGATGGCAGTGGACCATGACAGCGGCGACTACGTGTATGAGCAGGTCGCCGCGATCCTTCGTGAGCGCATCGCGAACGGGACCTACCGGGCCGGACGCGTGATGCCGTCTGCTCGCACGCTGTCACAGGAACTTGGCGTCAGCATCGGGAGTGTTAAGCACGCGATCGAGCTTCTCCGTGCTGAGGATCTGGTAGAGACGCGCATCGGGCGCGGCATCGTCGTCCGCTCAAATGTCCTTCCCCGCTAGAACCCGCGTACGTGGCTGGCTGCGCGGACGACCATGCCCGCCGGCTTCCCGCCCGCGCCGGGGCACGCGACGAGCGGTGCCTGCCCGTGGTACGCGGCCCGCACCATATGGGATATGGGCCGTGACACGGCCCGCGGCATCGACGGGCCGCATCGTCCGGCACACGGGCTCGCGGCACAGGGCCGGCCCTAGTGGGTGGCGGTCACCTTGGACAGGCCGGCCGGGGAGTCCGGGTCCAGGCCGCGCAGCAGGGACGCGGCCAGGGCCAGCTGCTGGCCGCGGATCGTGGCCAGGATCGGCGCGGTCACTTCGGAGACCCCCGCGGGCAGCGGCAGGTCCGCGTCCCCGGCCTGCCCGCAGACCGCGTACGGGACATGTTCTGCCCTGAGCCTGGCGGCGAGCGCTGCCTCGTCAGCCGCGAACCGTTCCCCGCCCGAGACGATGAGCACCGGCAGCCGGGAATCCAGCGCGGCGATCGGGCCGTGCAGCAGGTCGGCGGACGACAGCCCCTCGGCGTGCACCCGCGCGGTCTCCTTGATCTTCAGCGCGGTCTCCAGCGCGGCGGCGTAGGCGAGCCCGCGCCCGGTGGCGACCAGCCGCCGCGGCTGCGACCATCGCGCCGCCAACGTCTCGGCGGAGCCGGCATCGGCCAGCAGCCAGGCGACCGCGTCCGGGAGCGTGGCGAGGTCGGCGGCGGCGACCAGCGAAGGGTCGTACGCGGCGGCGACGGCGGCCACCGCGAGCATCTGCGCGGTCACGGTCTTGGTGGCCGGGACGGCGAGTTCCGGGCCGGCGTCCGTCAGCAGGGTCAGGTCGCATACCTGCGTCAGCGGGCTGCCCGGTTCATTGGTGATGCCGACGACCACCGCGCCGGCCTCGCGCATGCGCCCGGCCGTCTCGACGATCTCCGGTGTCGCCCCTGACTGGCTGAGCGCCACCGCGAGGTAGCCGCTGTAGTCCACATCAGCCTCATACCTGGTGTGCAAGCTGGGCGCGGCGAGCCCGGCCGGGCGCCGGGAGGCGAGTTCGATGAGGTAGCGGCCGTAGACGGCGACGTTGTCCGATGACCCGCGGGCCAGCAGGACCGTGCCGGCCAGCCTGCCGGGCCGCAGGCGGCCCGGCAGCACGGCCCGCACCCGGTCGCGGTCAGCCGCGTGCCTGCTGGCAAGGCGGCCGAGGACATCGGGCTGCTCGGCAAGCTCGGCTGCCATCAGGGATCCGGCGGTCATCAGTGGTCCTCCTGCTCGGGCGCCGCCCAGGGCCGGCGCGGAAAACGCGGAAAGGGAAAGACACAGTGTTATCACGGCGGCCGCCCTCATGGCGGCCCGCGACCGGCCCGCTGAATGGCTCCGGCGCGTTCGCGTCGCGGAAGATCCGGCAGCGTCTGAGCCTTATCGTATAAAAGAGCGTCCACGCGGGCACATCATCGGTAGCCCTGGGACCCCGTTGCGAATCCCCCGAAGGAGACGGATGCCTGAGCAGGTAGCGCGCCCCTGCACGCGTGACATCGAGGCCGGCCGGTGACCGAGCTAGCCAGCACGATGACGCCATGCGAGCTCGCTAGCCAGGCGGCGCGGGCGATCCGCGTGCTGAACGACCTGACGCACGGCGGAGGTGAGCTCACCAGCCCCGGCGACGTCCGCGACATCGTCACCAGCCTCGAACTGGTCGGCCAGGGCCTGCCGCAGCTGTGCGAGCAGCTAGCCCGGTTCCTGGTCATCCAGCAGGAAGACGGGCAGCTCTCACACGAGTCCGGGGCGAACCCGGACGACCTGGTGACCGAGGTCATCGAGGCGCTGACGGCCGCCGGCCAGGCGGCGGACATGATGACCGCCGCCCTCAGCGAGGCCCGCGGGGCGACGACCGGCCTGTCGGCATCCCGGTGGGACCGATCCCGGCAAGGCCGGTAAGCCCGGAGGGGCCGGAAGGGCCGGTAACGCCGGTAAGAAAAGCCTGGCCTGCTGTGCCCGGCCCTTGTCCCGGCGCCCGGCGCGCCCTTGCGCCGGACCGGGGCCACGGCGGTCAAGCAGCGCCGGGTCGACCGAGGCGAGGAACGGGGACGGCGCGCACGCCGTCACCGTGCCGCGGACAGACCGCTCCGCCGCGGTCAGCAGCAGCAGGCGGGTGGTGGCCCGGGTCATGCCGACGAAGAGCAGGCGGCGCTCTTCGGCGTAGTCCACGGCGGCGCCGTGCCATGGCCGCAGCGGCAGCAGCCCGTCATCGCAGCCCACGATGAACACGACCGGGAACTCAAGGCCCTTGGCCGCATGCAGCGTGAGCAGGCTGATCCGGTCGGCGCGGGGATCCCAGGTGTCGACCTCGGCGCCGAGCGCAAGCTCGTCGAGGAACCGGTCGAAGTCGCCTCCGCAGCGGGCGGCAAGGGGGGCGAGCACGTCGGCGGCGGCCCTTATGGCGGCGATCGTCTCGGCGCGCCCGCATCCCCCGGGTCCGCCGGGCCCGGCGGCGCCTTCGGGTCCGGTGCCCCCCTCGGCCAGCGGCGCGAGCGCTGCCCGCACGGCCTCGCTGAGCCGTTCGGCGACCGGGACCGGAGCCTGGTCCAGCGCCGGCGCCCGCAGCGCTGCCAGGATCTCCGGCACGCCGGGCATGCCGGCGAGCCGCTCATGGGATCGCCGCTGGCACGGAAAGCCGCGCCTGCCCAGCGCCTCGCCGACCGCTGCCGCCTGCGCCGCGGTGCGGTAGAGCACGGCGAAGTCGGCGAAGGACAGCTGATGCCCGGACCTGTCGCGCCCGTCCACCGCGCGGCTGTCAAGCGCGTGGAACGACGCGCCGCCCAGCATCTTCTCGATCTCCGCGGCGACAGTCTCCGCCTCGTCGCGCTCGTCGGCGGCGGCGATCACCGTGACCGGGCCGTCCGGGATGTCCGTCCGGGCGGGCACGAGTTCCCGTCCCGGCACCAGCGTCCCCGGCCGGATCAGCTGCATGGCCGCGCGGATGATCGTCGGCGCGGAGCGGTAGCCCCGGGACAGCGTCACGGCGGCGGCCGCGGGAAAGTCCGACCGGAACCGCAGGAAGTAGCCGACGTCGCCGCCGCGGAACCCGTAGATCGCCTGATCGGGGTCGCCGATCACGCACACCCGGGAATCAGCCGAGGTCAGCAGCCGCAGCAGCCGGTACTGCAACTCGTCCACGTCCTGGTACTCGTCCACGAACACGTCGGTCCACCTGGCCCGGTACGCGGCCGCCAGCGCCGGGTCGCCGCCGAGCATGGTGACCGGGACCGTGAGCAGGTCGTCCATGTCGACCAGGCCGCGCTCGCGCAGCGCCGCGTCGTACCGTGCGGCGAGCGCGGCGTCCTCCGTGTCCGGCAGGTCCCCGGTGCCGGGCGCGCCCGCCGCGCCCGCGCCGGCCGCCCCTGGCGCCGCGCCGGGACCGCCGGGACCGCCGGGAGCACCGGGACCGCCGGGAGACGCCACCGCCCGTTTCGCGGCCGAAATGCGGGCTGCCAGCGCGGCGGGCTTGTCGCGGGCGGACAGCCGCCGGAGGACCGCCAGGCGGGTCGGCTCGTCGGCGACCTTCAGCCCGGCGTCGAGGCCGAGGCGCTTGCACTGCTCGCGGAGGATCAGCAGGCCAAGGCCGTGGAAGGTGGCCACCGTGATCCGGCCGGCGGCGTCGCCGGCCTGGGCGGCGAGGCGGTCCCGCAGCTCGTCCCGCGCGCGGCGGGTGAACGTCACGGCGAGGCAGCGCTCGGGCGGCAGGCCGCGGCCGATGCGGTGCGCGATCGCGTGGGTGAGCACCCTGGTCTTCCCGGCGCCGGGCCCGGCCACGACGATCAGCGGGCCGCCCTCGTGCGTCACGATCGCCCGCTGCTCGGGATCGAGAGCGGCGGGCGCGGCGGGCGGCGGGGGAACCGGGGACGTCCCCGGCGCCGACGGCGGCGGCGTCAGGGGCATCCCCGCGGCGGGCGCGGCACGGCGCGCCTTCCGCGGCGGCGCCAGGTCGAACAGCGCCGCCCCGGCCAGCTCCCCCGCGTCGAACAGCCGGATCGTGCCGTACACCCCGTCGTAGCCGGCCTCGCGCCGCACCTCGCCGCGGCGCAGCCGGGCGACCGCCTCGGCCACGACCGGCGGGGCCTTCGCGGCCAGGTCGTCGATCGGCACGTCGCCGAGGATGGACAGCTCCGGCCCGAATCGTTCGATCAAGGCGGTGACCTGGGCCGTTACCGACTTCGACTTCGCGCCCACCCCGGCGATCTCGCCCAGGATCTCCGGCAGCGGCACGAACGAGCGGTATCCCGCCGCGCCGGGAACCCGGTAACCGGCGGGCCGGTCCGCGAGCGCTTCCACCCGGTGCTGGACGCCGATCGTCGGCGTCTTCCCGCACACCGGGCACTTTCCGCCGGCCGCGCGGGTCTCCTCCGGCGATGTCCGGACCCCGCAGGCGCGGTGCCCGTCGAGGTGGTACTTGCCTTCCTCGGGGAAGAACTCGACCGTCCCGCCGAAGCCCTCGCCGGTGCGCAGCGCGCGCTCGATCGCGAAATAGTCCAGGTCCGCGTCGAAGACCGTCGCCTCGCGGCCGAGCATCGGCGGCGAGTGCGCGTCGGAGTTGCTGACCAGCCGGTAGCGGTCCAGGCTGGACACCCGCCAGTTCATCCCCGGGTCGGAGGAGAGCCCGGTCTCGATGGCGAAGATGTGGGATGCCAGGTCCGCGTAGCAGTCCTCGACGCGGTCGAACCCGGACTGCGAGCCGAGCACCGCGAACCAGGGCGTCCAGGCGTGCGCGGGCACCAGGTAGCAGCCGTCGCCGCCGCCCAGCGTGATCTCCAGGAGGTCCCTGGAGTCCAGCCCGAGGATCGGCCGCCCGTCCGCGGCGAGGTTCCCCACCCGGGCGAGGCGGCGGGTTATCTCGTCGGCCGCCGGAAACGACGGCGCGTACAGCAGGTGGTGTACCTTCCGGGTCCGTCCGTCGCGCTTGTAGATGGTGGAGATCTCCGATGACAGCACGAACCGGACCGGCGTCCGGCACGCCGCCGGCAGCCTGCCCAGCACGTCCCGCTCCAGGTCCGGGCGCAGCCGGAACATGCCCGGCTCGGCCGGGACGAGGTCCCGGCGCAGCTCGGCGGCCCAGGCCGGGTGCGTGAAGTCGCCGGTCCCGGCGACCGTTATCCCCTTGCGCCCGGCCCACCAGGCCAGATGCTCCAGATCGCAGTCCCGGCTGCATGCCCGTGAGTACCGCGAGTGAATGTGCAGGTCCGCGTAGAAGCGCACCCTGCCAATTATCCCGAACGGACGGTGGTGCTACCGCCGTCTTCGGCTTCCTGTCGCAGCTCCCCGCCCCGGCACGGTCGGGCCTTTCGGCCCTGACCGCAGCCGCTCCGCGCGGCGCAACCTGAGGAACGCAACCTGAGGAACAGGGCATCGAGGGGCCAGGCAAATCGAGGGGCCAGGCAAGGAGTGGAGTGGAGTCGGTCATGAGCGTCGTCGCACGGCCAGAGCCAGAGCGGCCAGCCGAACCAGGGTGGCCGTCCCCGCCGGATCCAGGCGACTTGAGCAAGCGTCTCGCGCGGCGGCGCACCGAACTGCGCCTGTCCACGACGCAGGTGGCGGCCCGGGCGCGGATCAGCCGGCGGTACCTGGAGTACCTGGAGCGCTATCCGGCCTCACCGGAGCCCGCGGTGCTGCGCCGGCTCGCCGCGGCGCTGTGGACGACGCCGGCCGCGCTGCTCGGCGCCGGCGCCGAGGCGCCGCCCGGGCGCGGGCCCCGGCCGGATCCGGCGGTGGTCCAGAAGCTGACCCCCGCCGAGTGCCGCCGGCTGATCGCGCCGGGCGGGATCGGCCGGATAGCGTTCAGCACGGTTTCCGGGCCCGTGGTGCTGCCGGTCAACTTCACGGTCGTCGGCACGTCGATCGTGGTCAGGACCAGTCCCGGGACGCTGATCGAGGCGCACGGCGACGAGCGGGCCGCCTTCGAGGTCGACCACGTGGACGAGGTACTCCGCCAGGGCTGGAGCGTCCTTCTCCTCGGCCAGGCGCACCGCGTGCTACAGCCGGGCGAACTGCGGCATGTCCGGGAGGAGGCCGCGGTCCTCCCCTGGCCGGGCGGCCGCGGCGACATCTACGTGCGGCTCGTCCCCGACCAGATCACCGGCCGCCGGATCTCCACCCGGTGATCATCCCGGCGTGAACGGGACTTATGGCCCTGACCGGGAGCATGAGACGGCGGGAGGCTAGGTACATGTTTGGCAGGCACCCAGCATTCAGCAAACCGGTGCGGGAATGGCGTCCGGCGACGGACCCCGAGATCCCGTCGCGGGCCTGCTGCTGCCCTGGCAGGCCCGTCGTCAAGGTCATCATGCCGCCCACGCCGGGCCGGCCGCACCCGGTCGACCTGTGGCTGTGCGGCCACCACTACCGCGCCTCGCAGGTGGCGCTGCTCCGCGCCGGCGCTCAGGTGGAAGACCTCGACGCGCCGCCCCGGGCTGGCATCGAGATCCTCGATACCGATCCAGCCGAAGTCGTGTGAACACTCTGAGGAGGTGAGCGGGCATGCCGCGAACGGATATCCACCTTGACGCGATGCTCCGTCACCTGGGCGCCGCGTACTACGAATCGCTGCACGGCAGGGCGACCCGGGCCGACGTGGCCAGGGCGCTGGACACCGTGGAGGAGCACCTGAGGGAACACGCGGGAAAGCCCGGGCCGGCCGCGCCCGCCGCCGCACAGCCGGCTCCGCGGGAGCGCGGCGGCCGGGAGCCCGGGGAGGCGCGCCAGCCGCGCCCCGACGGGGCGCGGACGCCGCACCGCCGCTGGGCCCGCCGGGTCAGGGATGTGATGACCACGACCGTGGTGAGCGTCGACCGGATCACCCCGTATAAGGAGATCGCCCGGCTGCTGACCGACCACCGGATCAGCGGCGTGCCGGTGCTGACGATGGGCCGGCACGTGGCCGGCGTGGTGACCGAGGCTGACCTGCTCGCCGCGGAGGACAAGCCGGCGCGGGCGGCCAGGGCCGCGAGCGCCTCGGGCCGGCGGCTGTGGGTACGCGCCAGGCGCCACCCGGCCGCCGCCCTGGTCGCCGGCGACCTGATGACGAGCCCGGCCATCACGATCCACCCGGACGCGACGATCCCGGCCGCGGCCCGCGTGATGAACGCCAATCACGTCCGGCGGCTGCCTGTCGTCGATCCCGACGGGAAGCTGATCGGCATCGTAAGCCGCCGCGACCTGCTGAGCGTGTTCCTCCGGCCGGACAGCGAGATCGCCGAGGACGCGCGGGCGGTCCTCGATGACATCCTGCTCGCCGAGCCTGGTGACGCCACCGTGACGGTGCGGAACGGGGTGGTGGTCCTGAGCGGGACGCTGAAGCCCGCGGAGGATCACCGCACCAGCCTGGTACCGGTCGCGATCCGGCTGCTCTGGGACATTGACGGCGTGGTGGACGTGATCAACCATCTCGGCGAGGCGCAGCCGGAGGCCGCGCGGCAGAGCGCCTGAGGACGGCTGCATGCCCCATTCATCCGGTCATCCGGGCTGCCCGCTGCCCGGGGCCGGGATGACCTCCTTGCCGGTCACCGGGTGGCGGTAGTGGAACGGGAGCGTCGTGGTGTCGGGCCACAGCCTCGGGGGGTCCGCCAGCAGCTCGTCGGGGCCGTACGGGTCCTGTGGGTATGTCACCGACGAGTTCGGC
>DATGLH010000090.1:0-20588 GCA_035294225.1 Trebonia sp. | reverse complement strand
GTCCGCGAGCGCGGACGGCTGGCAGGCGGGGCAGATCAGCACCTGGTGCTCGCGGATCACGCCGCGGCGCCACGGGCTGCTCTTGCCGGCTTCCGGGTCCGCCTGCCGCGTGCCGCACCGGTAACACGGCACCTGGTCCCCCTCCCGTCCACACGGGTAGCGCCTGCCCGGACGACTACAGCGCGGCGAGCGCCTTCTGGTAGTCGGCGATGTCGCGCGCCTGCGGGATCGGGTTGACCACCTTCCAGCGCACGACGCCTTCCTTGTCGATGATGAACGTGCCGCGGGTGGCGACGCCGCGGTCATCGTTGAACACGCCGTATTCCCTGGCGACCGCGCCGTGCGGCCAGAAGTCGGCAAGCAGCCGGAACCGGAAGTTCTCCGCCTCGGCCCAGGCGCGGTGCGCGAACATGGAGTCCACCGACACCGTGAGCAGTTCCACGTCGTCGCGGTTGACCTCGGGGAACTCGTCGCGCATCCCGCACAGCTCGCCGCTGCACACCGGGCTGAAAGCCAGCGGGTAGAACACCAGCACCACGTTCTTCTCGCCGCGGAAGCTGGAGAGCTTCACCGGGGTTCCGTGCTGGTCGGGAAGCTCGAAGTCGGGGGCCTCGTCCCCGATCTCAACTGCCATGCCTGAAATCCTCTCGATGCCGGCTGGCCTGTGCCAACAGGAACGGATGGTCGGCGCGAGGCGAGCCCGCGCTGACGCCTGCCACGCCTAAGTGTGCCACTGGGCGCGGGGGACAGTCGCCACCGCCCGTTCGGCATAAGGCATGGGAGGTGACGGCGGTCAGCGGCGCGCTTTGGGCGCCACCAGCCGGGAACCCGACCAGTCCCTGGCCGCGCTCACGCTGGAGGTCTGGGCGAGGCCCGCGGTGGGCGCCGCCTCGCCGATGTCGCTCGGCTCGACATGGCCCGGCCTGCCCGCCTTGGGCGTGAGCAGCCATATGTACCCCCCGTCGGCCAGCGGGGTCAGCGCATCGACCAGCGCGTCCACGAGGTCTCCGTCACCGTCCCGCCACCACATCAGGACCACGTCGACGACGTCGTCGTAATCCTCATCGACGAGCTCGACGCCCTCGATGCTCGCGATCGCGCCGCGCAGCTGCTCGTCGCAATCCGTGTCATAGCCGAGTTCCTGCACCACCTGACCCGGCTTGATGCCGAGCCGCTCGGCCTGGCCGCGTTCATCCTGCGCCTGGCGCGCGGTCGCGCTCACTGACGTTCCTCCCGAATCCTTCCTCGCGTCCCCAGCCGCCCTGGGCGTCAGTGGCCGCGTCAGTACTTCTTGTTGGGACAGTTCACACTGGGTCGGCCCTGCGCGCAAGTGGCAATCCGCCTTCAGCTGAAAACAGCCGCCAGATATTGACCTTCCCGGCCGCCGCCCGGGACGCCTCCCGGCCCGCGGCCCGCCTGCCCGGACGCCGGCCCGCGCGGCCTGCCCGGACGCCGGCCCGCGCGGCCTGCGTGCGCTGCCCCGGGGGGCGGGCAGCAGTTACCGTTTGGTAGAGATGAAAAACCAGCCGAGTCGTACGACGATTGGTCTGGACAAGCTAGTAGAGCCACCGCGGCCAACAGCCGCCGAACAGCGAAGGCGAGGCTACCGGCGTGGCTACCGGACGCCAGCGTTACTCGATCATCAGCGACGGGCTGCCCACGCAGCTCCCGGACATCGACCCAGACGAGACGCGGGAGTGGATGGACTCCTTCGACGCGGTCACCCGTACCCGCGGCCGTGGGAGAGCCCGCTACCTCATGCTGCGCCTGCTTGAGCGGGCGCGCGAGCAGCAGGTCGGGGTGCCCGGCCTGCGCAGCACCGACTACATCAACACGATCCCGCCCGAACGCGAGCCCTGGTTCCCCGGCGACGAGTACGTCGAACGGCGCATCCGCGCCTATATCCGGTGGAACGCCGCGATCATGGTGTCGCGGGCCAACCGGCCCGGCCTGGGCGTGGGCGGGCATATCGCGACGTACGCGTCGGCGGCCTCTTTGTATGAGGTCGGGTTCAACCATTTCTTCCGCGGCAAGGACCACGGGGAATCCGGCGACCAGGTGTTCATCCAGGGGCACGCCGCCCCCGGCATCTACGCGCGCGCGTTCCTGGAGGGACGGCTCACCCAGGCCCAGCTCGACGGGTTCCGCCAGGAACTGTCGCACCCCGGGGGCGGCCTGCCGAGCTACCCGCACCCGCGGCTGATGCCGGACTTCTGGGAGTTCCCGACGGTGTCCATGGGCCTCGGGGCGCTGAACGCGATCTACCAGGCGCGGTTCAACCGCTACCTGCTGGCCCGCGAGCTGCACGACACTTCAAGGTCGCACGTGTGGGCCTTCCTCGGCGACGGCGAGATGGACGAGCCCGAGGCGCTGGGCGCGATCGGCCTGGCCGCCCGCGAGGAGCTGGACAACCTCACGTTCGTCATCAACTGCAACCTCCAGCGGCTGGACGGCCCGGTACGCGGCAACGGCAAGATCATCCAGGAGCTCGAGGCGTTCTTCCGCGGCGCCGGATGGAACGTGATCAAGGTCATCTGGGGCCGCGACTGGGATCCGCTGCTGGCGCAGGACACCGACGGCGTGCTGGTCAACAAGATGAACACCACGCCGGACGGCCAGTTCCAGACCTACAGCGTGGAGTCCGGCGCGTACATCAGGGAGCACTTCTTCGGCGGCGACCTGCGGCTGCGCAAGATGGTCGAGCACCTGTCCGACGACGAGCTGCGCACCCTGTCGCGCGGGGGCCACGACTACCGGAAGGTGTACGCGGCGTTCAAGGCGGCGCGCGAGCACGTCGGCCAGCCGACCGTGATCCTCACGCACACGATCAAGGGCTGGACGCTCGGCAAGGACTTCGAGGCACGCAACGCCACGCACCAGATGAAGAAGCTCACCGTGGCCGAGCTCAAGGAGTTCCGCGACCGGCTCTACCTGCCGATCCCGGACTCCGCCCTGGAGGCGGAACTGCCGCCGTACTACCATCCCGGCGAGGACTCCGACGAGATCCGGTACATGAAGGAGCGGCGAGCCGCCCTCGGCGGCGTGCTGCCGCGGCGGGTGGTCCGCGCCAAGCCGCTGCCGCAGCCGCCGGACTCGGTGTTCGAGGAGTACCGGCGCGGTTCGGGCAAGCAGTCCGTGGCGACGACGATGGCCTTCGTCCGGATCCTGAAGGACCTCATGAAGGACCCGGTGATCGGCGACCGGTTCGTGCCGGTCATCCCGGACGAGGCGCGCACGTTCGGCATGGACTCGCTGTTCCCGACCGCGAAGATCTACTCGCCGATGGGCCAGACGTACGAGGCGGTGGACCGCAACCTGCTGCTCTCCTACAAGGAGTCGCAGCGCGGCCAGATCCTCCACGAGGGCATCAGCGAGGCCGGCGCGATGGGCTCGGTGATCGCGGCGGGCACCTCGTACGCCACCCACGGGACGCACATGATCCCGGTGTACGTGTTCTACTCGATGTTCGGCTGGCAGCGGACAGGCGACCAGATGTGGGCGCTCGGCGACCAGCTCGGCCGCGGCTTCCTGCTGGGGGCGACGGCCGGCCGCACGACGCTGACCGGCGAGGGGCTACAGCACAACGACGGGCACTCGATGCTGCTCGCCTCGGTGTCGGAGGCGTGCGTGTCCTACGACCCGGCCTGGGCGTACGAGGTCGCGGTGATCGTGAAGGACGCGCTGCGGCGCATGTACGACGCCACGCCGGAGCACCCCGAGGGGGAGAACATCTTCTACTACCTCACCGTCTACAACGAGCCGTACCCGCAGCCGCCGGCGCCTTCGGTTCCCGGGCTCGACGAGGGGATCCTGCGAGGCCTGTACCGCTATGCGGCCGCTCCGCCGGTTCCTTCGCCGGTTTCTTCGCCGGAACGGACCGGGGCGCCTCCGGCCAGGGCACAGATCCTCGCCTCCGGGGTGGCCATGCCGTGGGCGCTGCGCGCGCAGGAACTGCTCGCGGCGGACTGGGGGGTCGCGGCGGACGTGTGGTCGGCGACCTCGTGGACCGAACTGCGCCGGGAGGCGCTGGCCTGCGAGTCGCACAACCTGCTGCACCCCGAGTCCGCCGAGCGGGTGCCGTACGTCACGTCCGTGCTGTCGGGCGCTCCCGGCCCGGTGGTGGCCGTGTCCGACTGGATGCGCGCCGTGCCGGACCAGATCGCCCGCTGGGTGCCCGGGCCGTACACGTCGCTGGGAACCGACGGGTTCGGGTTCTCCGACACGCGGCCGGCCGCCCGCCGGTTCTTCCACGTGGACGCGGAGTCGGTCACGCTGGCCGTGCTGTCGTCGCTGGCGCGCTCCGGGCTGGCGGACAAGTCCCTGCCGGCCCGGGCGATCGCCAGGTACAAGCTGGACCTCCCGGTTTCGGAGGCTCTCGGCTAGGGTCCGGCCGGGGCGCCTCCGGCCGGGCCGGAGGCGCCCCGGCGGGCGGAGGGGCCGGGCGAGGAGGGCGGCCCGGGCGCGCGGCGGCCGGGCGCGCCGGGCGAGGAGGGCGGGCCGGGCGCGCGGCGGCCGGGCGCGCCGGGCGCGCGGCGGCAGGCGGGACGTGGCACGCTGATTGCGTGCAGGCGAAACGGCAGGCTAAGGGGAACGGCGCCGGGACGCCCCGGGCGCGGGTTCACCCCGAGACGGTGCAGCGGATCGAGCGGTCGATGGGCGCGCTCGCCACCGCGGCGAACGCGGCGATGGACGAGCGGCTGCCGTGGTTCCGCAAGATGTCCGCGGAGAACCGGTCGTGGCTGGGCCTGGTCGCGCAGGCGGGCATCGCCGCGTTCGCCGACTGGATCAAGCATCCCGAACGGCCGCGGCCCGCTGCCACGGAGGTCTTCAGCACCGCCCCCCGTGAGCTGGCCCGCGCGGTCAGCCTCCAGCACGCGGTAGAGATGGTCCGCGTGATCATCGACGTGGTGGAGACCCGGGTGGACACGCTCGCCGCGCCGGGCGCCGAGGCCGAACTGCGCGAGGCGGTGCTGATCTACGCCCGGGAGATCGCGTTCAGCGCGGCACAGGTCTACGCGCGCAGCGCGGAGGCGCGCGGCGCGTGGGACGCCCGGCTCGAGGCGCTGGTGGTCGACTCCCTCGTGCGCGGTGAGGCGCAGGACAGCCTGAACTCGTGGGCGTCGGCGCTGAACTGGTCCTCCTCCCCCGTCTCGGTGATCGCCGGCACCATCGACGGCGAGGAGGCCGAGCCGGTCATCGAGGAGCTGCGCGCGCAGGCCCGCCGGACGCGGCTCGACCTGCTGGCCGGCGTGCAGGGGGGCAGGCTGATCGTGGTGCTCGGCGGCACCGGCGACCCGATGGCGGCCGCGGAGAAGCTCGCGGGCCGGTTCGGTCCCGGGCCGGTGGTGGTGGGGCCGCCAGCGCGGGACCTGCACTCGGCGTCCTCGTCCGCGCGGGCCGCGCTCGCCGGGCTGCGGGCGGCGCCCGCCTGGCCGGACGCGCCGCGCCCGGCCAGCGCCGATGAGCTGCTTCCGGAACGGGCCCTGGACGGGGATCCCGACGCGGTGCAGACCCTGGTCACGGAGGTGTACGAGCCGCTGCTCGCCGGCGGCCCGGCGCTGCTCGACACGCTCACCACCTACCTGGAGCAGGGATCGTCGCTCGAAGCGACCGCCCGGATGCTTTTCGTGCATCCCAACACGGTCCGCTACCGCCTGCGCCGGGTCACCGAGCTCACCCAGTACATTCCGTCAGCCGGCCGGGACGGTTTCACCCTCTGGGTCGCCATCATCCTCGGCCGCCTCGCCGCCCGCCGCGGCCAAACCTGAACCGCGGTGGCCGCCCGGCCCTCGCCCGGTTAATATCCCACCTGGCACGTCCGGGTCCCCGCGGCGGCCTGATCGTCGAGGTCCCCGAGGCCGAACCCGCCGCTGCCAGGCACCGGGAGCGCCTTGACGCCAATGCGCCGCCGGGCGTCCCGGCCCGTATCACGGCGCTCTTCCCGTTCCCGCCGCCCGGGGCGATCGGCTCCCCGGTGCTGCGATCGGCTCCCCGGTGCTCGCCGGGCTTGAGCGCCCGTTCGGCGCGGCCGGCCGGTTCCGCTTCCGGCTGGACCGCACCGGCTGGTCCGGGACGGACGTGCTCTGGCCCGCCCCGGCGGATCCCGGCCCCTTCCGCGCCCTGACCCGGCGCGCCGTCGAGGCGTCTCCCGGCTTCCCGCCGTACGAGGGGCGGTCCGGCGATACGAGGGGCGGTCCGGCGCTTCGTTCCCCCACCTGACCGTCGGCCACGGTCACCCCCTTGGCGACCTGCGCGCCGCCGGGGCCTGCGTCCAGGCGCACCTGCCCATCGACGCGCACGCCACCGCGGTCACCGCGCTGACTCAGCGATCCGCGGGAGGGCGCTGGACCAGGGTCGCCGCGTTCGCCCTGGCATAAACGGGCCGGCTCATCATGAGGTTTGCCGAAGTGCCGGTACGGCAGCCGTAGTTCGTGACCGCGGGTTGCCTGGCGCGGTCAGGCGGATATCGGCGGCGAGCCCGCGGTGCCGGTACTCCAGCGGCAGCGGCGGCGAGCCCGCGGTCCTGGCACTCAGCGGCAGCGGCGGCATGGCCGGCCGGGCGTCCTCGGTCATCATCGCGGCGGCGGCGTCCACGTCGGCCGGCCCGACATCACCCAGGATGTTCCCCGATCCTCGACATCACCCAGGATGTTCCCGGATCAATGCCGAGACCGCCATGTGCTGGCACGGAAATGGCGCGTGCGCGCCGTACCAGCCTCATTCTCCATGATCCTGTAAGATTTTTAGCTTATAGCCGATTTTTCTTTCCTCATGAAAGGTTTTTAGGCACTGTGCGGCCGTTTTAGGCAGTGTGCGGCCGTTTTAGGCACCGGCGGCCGGCGGTGCGGCCGGCGCACCCAGGCCGGCCACCCCGGCACCGGGCCGGCGCGCCCGGCCCCGGGCGCGGAACGCCGCGGGTGACGGGGCGGTGACTGCCTGGTAAACGGTCTTTAGAGGTAGTCTACAAATTATCGCGCGCGAACTTCGTGACGTTCGTTATCGGGGTGGCGGACCCCTACAGGGCAAGGTTGACAACGTGCTGATCTTCACCGCGCCCGGGCAGGGCGCGCAGACTCCGGGTTTCCTCTCCCCCTGGCTCGAACTCCCTGGCCTCGCCGACCAGCTCGGCGCCTGGTCGGAGCTGGCCGGGCGCGACCTGGTCAGGCTGGGCACGGCCGGCAGCGCTGAAGAGATCACCGACACATCCGTCGCGCAGCCGCTGCTGGTGGCGGCGGCACTCGCGGTCGCCGGGCTGCTCGGCGAGCCCGACGCGGTCGCCGGGCACAGCGTCGGCGAACTCGCCGCCGGGGCGATCGCCGGCGTGCTGAGCCCGGATGACGCGATCCGGCTGACGCGGGTGCGCGGCGAAGCCATGGCGGCGGCCACCGCGGCCGAGCCGACCGGGATGACCGCGGTGCTCGGCGGCGACGAGACGGCCGTGCTCGCCGCCATCGCCGACGCCGGGCTCACCCCGGCGAACATCAACGGCGCCGGGCAGATCGTGGCCGGCGGCACGCTCGCCGAGCTTGAGGCGTTCGCGGCCCGCCCGCCCGCGGGGGCGCGGCTGCGACCGCTGCGGGTGGCGGGCGCGTTCCATACCCGGCACATGGCTCCGGCGGTCGAGGCGCTCGCGCGGGCGGCGGCAGGCACCGTGGTCAAGGACCCCGCGATCCCGCTGCTCTCCAACGCCGACGGCCGCGTCGTCACCTCCGGGAAGAACTGGGTGGAGCGGATCGTCGCCCAGGTCGCCGCCCCGGTCCGCTGGGATCTGTGTATGGCGGCCATGGCCGGCATCGGGGTGACCGCGCTGATCGAGCTCGTGCCGGGCGGCACGCTGACCGGGCTGGCCAGGCGCGCCCTGCCCGGCGTCGAGCTGCTGGCGCTGAAGACCCCGGACCAGCTCGGGGCCGCGCGCGAGCTCATCGCGGCGCACGCCGCGCCGGCGAACGGGCGCGCGGCCCCGGCCGGCGGCCCGGGGAGCGAAGGACAGCCGCTGGCGCGGCCCGAGCCGAAGGAGCAGGCGTGATGCCCGCGAACGAGGAGAGCGCCGGGACGGGCGCGCGGGTCCTTGCGTTCGGGGGGTACCAGCCGGACAAGGTCGTCACCAACGACGACCTGGCCAAGATCGTCGACACCAGTGACGAGTGGATCCGCGCCCGGGTCGGAATCGAGAGCCGCCGGGTCGCCAGGGACGACGAGACCGTCGCGGACATGGCCGAGGCGGCCGGCGCCAAGGCGCTCGCCGCGAGCGGGCTCACCCCTTCCTCCATCGACCTGGTGGTCGTCGCCACCTGCACGCCCGAGGTGCAGATCCCGAACGTGTCCGCCACGGTCGCGTACCGGCTCGGCATCACCGCACCCGGGGCCTACGACCTGAACGCGGCGTGCGCCGGGTTCTGCTACGCGCTGGCGGCGGCGTCGGACTCGGTGCGGGCGGGCAGCGCCCGGTACGCGCTGGTGATCGGCGCGGAGAAGCTGACCTCGTGGATCGACTGGAACGACCGGTCCACGTGCATCATCTTCGCCGACGGGGCCGGGGCGGCCGTGGTGGGGCCCGCCGGCGCGGGTGAGCCGTCCGGGATCGGCCCCGTCGTCTGGGGCAGCGCGGGCGACATGGCCGGGCGGATCACGATCCCCAGCCGGACCGGGAGCCTGCGGCAGGACGGGCAGGCGGTGTTCCGGTGGGCGACGACGGCGCTGCACCCCGTGGCGCTTGAGGCGTGCGTCCGGGCCGGGGTGACGCCCGCCGACATCTCGGCGTTCGTCCCCCACCAGGCGAACCTCCGGATCGTCGAGGCCATTGCCCGCAAGCTCGGCATTCCGCGTGATCGCGTCGCCGACGACATCACCCACGCCGGGAACACCTCATCGGCGTCGATCCCGCTCGCGCTGTCCCGGATGGCCGAGCAGGGACGGCTGCAGCCGGGCACGCCGGCGCTGCTGCTCGGGTTCGGCGCCGGCCTGTCCTACGCCGCGCAGGTGATCACGCTACCCTAGCCACGCCGTTGCCGGGCGGATGCCCGGACATGCGGGGCGATCAGGCTGACAAGCAGCTAACGAACACGGCCAGAGAAGGAGCAACAGTGACTGACCAGGAGATCCTCGCCGGGCTCGCCGAGATCATCGACGAGATCGCCGGCGTGCCGGCCGATGAGGTGACGCCGGACAAGAGCTTCGTCGACGACCTCGACATCGACTCGCTGTCGATGGTCGAGATCGCGGTCGCCGCCCAGGACAAGTTCGGCGTCGAGATCCCGGATGAGCAGCTCAAGGACCTCAAGACCGTCCAGGACGTCATCAATTTCGTGAGCAAGAACTCCTGAGGCGGGGCAAGGACGTGAGCAAGAACTCCTGAGGCGGGGCGAGGAGACGGGCAAGCCCCTACGCGTGTGCGGAGGTTGCAGTGAGCAGCAGCGATCGGGTTAGCGTCGTCGTCACCGGGCTCGGCGCGATCACGCCGCTCGGCGGTGATGTCGCGTCCACCTGGTCGGCGATGCTCGCCGGCACCAGCGGGGTCCGCCGCATCACCGAGGACTGGGCGGAGTCGCTGCCGGTGAAGATCGCGGCGCCGGCCGCGGCGGATCCGGTGCCCGTGATCGGCCGGGTCCAGGCCCGCCGCATGGACCGGTGCGAGCAGCTCGCGCTGGTGGCGGCGCGCGAGGCATGGGCGGACGCGGGATCGCCCGCGGTCGACCCATACCGGCTCGGCGTCGCGGTCACCAGCGGCATCGGCGGCATCGGCTCCACGCTGGCCGCTTACGACGCGCTGCGCGAGAAGGGCTGGGATCGCATCTCGCCGTACACCGTCCCGATGCTGATGCCCAACGGCGCGGCCGGCTGGATCAGCATCGAACTCGGCGCCAGGGCCGGCGCGCACGCGCCGGTGAGCGCGTGCGCGTCTGGTGCCGAGGCGATCGGGTACGGCATCGACATGATCCGCTCCGGCCGGGCCGACGTGGTCGTGGCCGGCGGAACGGAAGCCGCGATCATGGCCCTGAACATCGGCGCGTTCGCCGTGATGCGCGCGATGTCCACCCGCAACGACGAGCCGTCGCGGGCCTCGCGGCCCTTCGACAAGGGGCGCGACGGGTTCGTGCTCGGCGAGGGCGCCGGCATCGTCGTGCTCGAGTCGCTCCCCCATGCGCTCGCGCGGGGCGCGCAGATCTACGCGGTGGCGGCCGGCGCCGGCTACTCCTCCGACGCGCACCACATCACCCACCCGGCGCCCGGCGGCGCCGGCGGGGCGTACTCGATCTCCTCCGCCCTGCGGGACGCCGGAGTCTCGCCTGAGCAGGTGGTGCACGTGAACGCGCATGCCACGTCCACGCCGGAGGGCGACCCGCTGGAGGCGCGGGCCATCGAGTCCGCGCTCGGCGAGGCCGCCGCCGGCGTCGTGGTGTCCGCCACCAAGTCGATGACCGGCCACTTGCTCGGCGGGGCCGGCGCGGTCGAGTCGGTGGCCGCGATCCTCGCGCTGCGGGACCGGACAGCGCCGCCGACCATCAACCTGGAGGACCTCGACGACGAGGTGACCGTCGACGTCGCCACCACGGCGCGGCCGCTCGCGCCCCGGCCCGGGCAAGGGCCAATGGCGGTGCTGAACAACGCGTTCGGCTTCGGCGGGCACAACGTGACGCTCGCGTTCACCGAGTACGCCCCCGAGGGGGCCTGACCACCGCCAGCACGGCACGGCGCCTGGCCGGCGAGGGCGTGGCCGCCGACCGTGCTCAGCCGAACCGGACGGCCAGGCGGCGGTACAGGGACGGGACGGTGACGCGGACCAGTCCCGGCAGCCGCGTCCAGCCCGGGATGTAGACGTCCTCACGGCCGCGCAGCGCGGCCTGGCAGATGAGGCTGGCGACCCGGTCCGGCGGCACCGGCCGCGGCCTGGCGCGGGCATAGGGGGCGCCGCGGCGGGCGAAGAACGGGGTGTCGGCCACTCCGATGACCACGTGGGTGATGGTTACCCCGGTGCCGCGCAGCTCATACCGCAGCGCCTCGGCGAACGCGCCCAGCCCGCCCTTGGCCGCGGAGTACACCGCCTCCCCGCTGACGCCGACGCTGCCGGCGATCGACCCGACCAGCACCACGTGGCCGCGGCGCCGGGACAGCATCTGCGGCAGCAGCAGCCGCACCAGTTCGATGGCCGACACCAGGTCGACCATCAAGATCTCCTCGGCCCGGCCCGGCGGCATCGCCGTGAACGGGCCGTACCAGCCTACGCCCGCCCCGGCCACCAGCATGTCCACCTGCCCGGCGGTCTCCAGCGCGGCGCTGGCCAGCCAGGCCGCGCCGGCCGTGGTGGCCAGGTCGGCGGTCAGCGGCACCGAGTCCGTGCGGGCCGCCACCTGCCCGAGGCGGCCGGCGTCCCGCCCGGACAGCAGCAGCCGCCAGCCGCCGGCGGCCAGGCAGTCCGCCACCGCGGCCCCGATCCCGGACGACGCCCCGGTCACCAGGGCTATCCCGGGCGGGTCATGGGGATGCGCGCGTCCGTCCATCACGCAAGGAACGCTACGAGGACGGCACGGATGCTCGCATCCCCTGAATTGATAGCCGTCAGCGCGGAGTCCGGCGCTCAGGCGGCTCAGGTACGGGCTTCCAGGACATGGGCCAGCGCGGCCCGGTTGGTGACCTCCAGCTTCCTGAACACCTTCCGCAGGTGGTAGGCGACGGTGTTCGCGCTGATGAACAGCTGGCTGGCTATCTCCACGTTGGAGGCACCCTCACTGGCCAGGCCGGCGATTTGCAGCTCCTGTGGCGTGAGCTCGTCGCGGGCGGCGGCGCTCCGCTTGCGGACGTGCTCGCCGGTGGCCAGCAGCTCCACCCGCGCCCGGCCGGCGAACGCCTCGGCGCCGATGCTGTCCAGGATGTCACAGGCGCTGTACAGGGCGGCCCGGGCGTCGCGGCGGCGATGCTGGCGGCGCAGCCACTCGCCGTAGAGCAGGTGGGCCCGCCCGAGCTGCGGCACGATCCGGCTGTGCCCGAGGTGCTCGATGGCCCCGCGGTACAGTTCCTCGGCGTCATCGTCGTCCGCCAGCAGTGCCCGCGACCGGAGCAGCATGCCCAGCGCCCAGTCGGTGCCGGCGGCCTCCGCACGGGCGGTGAACTTCTCCAGCGCGGCGGCGGCCTCCTCGACCGCGCCGCATCTGGCGGCCGCCTCGATCAGCTCGGGCAGCAGCTCGATTTCCGCCGGCATGCCTTCTCCGGACGCGTTCAGGGCGTGCCGCAGCGCGGCCTGGTAGTTGCCCGCGCCCAGCTCCAGCACGGTCAGCGCGATGGCGGTGAAGCCGATGACGAACCCGTATCCTGCCTGGGTGGCCTCGCTCACGCGAGCGGCGGCGAGCGGCCGGGCCGCCGTTTCCCGCCCGCGCCACGCCAGCACCGCCAGCTCGCCGATCCCGGTCCTGAGGTCGTCCGCGACCCCGGTCGCCGCGGTCAGTTTCCGCGCCTCGGCGGTTGCCGCCTCGGCGGCGGCGAAGCGGCCCGCGAGCGCCTCGGAGTAGCTCAGCAGCCCGAGCGCCGAGGCCACCGCCGCGGGGGAACCGTGGCTGCGCGCCTGCGCGACCGCCCGCGCGCAGCTGGCGTGCAGCGCCGCGTCGTCCAGCATCTCATAGGCGGCCAGGGGGGCGATGAACACGAAGCGCAGGTGCTGGCTTCCCGCCGGCACCTGCTGCGCCGCCACCGCGAGCGCCTGGCGGAGCCGGGCGATGCCCGCCTTGTCCTTGTGCTCGGCCAGGGCGGCGAAGCCTTCCAGGGCAAGGCCGGCGACACTCGCCTTCGTGCCGGTGCGGCGCGGAGCCGCGCGGACGGCCTCCAGGACCTCGGCGATGCCCGCTCCCCTCGCGAACCGGCCGGCCCCCAGGGCCGCTTCGAACGCCTCGAGCAGCGCCTCCCACGCCTGCCCGGGATGGAGCTGCTGCAACGCCCTGGCCGCGTCGAGCAGGATCGGGGAAGCCTCCGCGGGCTTCCCCAGCGCTATGCGCACGGCGCCCCGCAGCCGTCTCGCCCGCGACCGGGCCAGGGGGTCGTCGAGATCCGGCGCGGCGCGTTCCACCAGCGCCGCGGCGGCCCCCGGATCGCCGGCGTTGAGCCTGGCCTCGGCGATGGCCAGCGTGCGCGCGGCGCGCCGTGCCCGGTCGGGGGTCAGCATGGCCGCGCGCTCGAGGAACGCCGCGCAGCCTGCCCAGTCGCCCCGGGCGCGCGCCCGGTCCGCCGACTGCGCGAGCTCATCGGCGAGCTCCTCGTCGGCGCCGCTGGCCGCGGCGGCCAGGTGCCACGCCCGGCGGTCGGGGTCGAGCCCGCAGTCGCTGGCGGCCGCGAGCGCCTGGTGCGCGCGCCTGCGCTCGCTCGCCGCGGCGCCGTAATAGACGGCCGAGCGCAGCAGCGGATGGACGAACGACATGTGGGAGTCGAAGCGGAGAACCCGCTCCAGCCCCGGGGTGTCAGCGGCGTCGGCTCCGGCCCCCAGCAGCCCGGCGGCTCTCCAGAGCAGCTCCGGCTCCCCCGACGGCTCGGCCGCGGCCAGCAGCAGCAGGGTCCGCGCCGCTGGCGGGAACGCTCGCACGCGGCGGAGGAACGCCGACTCGAGCCGTTCGCCGATACGCAGCGGATCAGGCAGGGGCAGCGCGCCTTTCAGCTCGGCCGGCGACAGGCCGTGGCCCAGCTCGATCAGTGCCAGCGGGTTGCCGGCGGTCGCCGCCAGGATCCGGCGCGCGACACCCTGATCCAGCGGCCGCCCCGCGACGCTCGCCAGCAGTTCCTGGGCCGCCTCGTCCGGCAGGCCGTTCAGCCGCAGCTCGGCCAGCCCGTCCAGCGCCGTCCGCTGTTCCCCGTCGCCGACCGCGAAGATCATCGCCACCGGGTCGGCGGACAGCCTGCGGGCGACGAACCCGAGCGCGTCCAGCGAGACCTTGTCCAGCCACTGCGCGTCGTCGATGACGCACAGCACCGGCTGTTCCAGCGCCGCCTCGGTGAGCATCGTCAGCGCGGCGATCCCGACCAGGAACTGGTCCGGCGGCGGGCCCGCGGCCAGCCCGAACGCCGACGCCAGCGCTTCCCGCTGGGGTCCGGGCAGCCGGCCGAGCGACCCCAGGAACGGGACCAGCAGCTGATGCAGGGCGGCGAAGTCGAACTCCTTCTCCGCCCGCGCCGCGGTCACCTGCACGACCCGCATGCCGCCGGCCGCCCGCGTCACATGCTGCAAGAGTGCCGTCTTGCCGATCCCCGGCTCGCCGCGCAGTACCAGCACGCCGCTGGACCCGTGACAGGCCGTGGCAAGCAGGTGGTCGAGCGCCTGGCACTCCTCGCTCCGCCCCACCAGCGCGTGGGGTTCCCTACCCACCCACATATCAATCCACGGTAATTGCTGCCTCTGCGAGGACCTCGGTAAGGGTCTTCATACCCGCTTCTGTTCCTTTCCGCGAGGACAGCGTCCAACCCGGGGGACTACCAGTTTTGAGGACGCGAGGCGACCGGGGCGCGGGAAAGGGTAGAGCCATGTCGCCTGCGGTTGGCCCGGCCGGCCGCAGGCTGTCAACGTGAGGAAGGGGACATCATGGGAAAACATGCGCGAATTGCGCTGCTGCTCGGTGCCGCCGCCTGCCTGCTGGCCGTCATGGTCGACTGGATCGTGGAGGAGCTCTGAGGCGGCAGCCTCTGAGCACGGGCGGTTAGCCCACCGCGTGCCCGGCCGCAAGGCGTGCCGTGCGCGGCCGGGTTCAGCGCTGGAGGTGACGTGGGGCAGGACGTCCTGCTGCTGACCGGGCCGCTGGGGCTCGGCCATGAGATGATGGCACGCTGCTGCGCCGGGGTGTTCGGGCAATCGGGGTGGCGCGCACGCCGCCTGGACAGCATGTCCCTGCTGGGACCGTGGGGCGGCGGCGCGGGCGCGCGGCTGTTCAACCGCCTGATCGCCGTCCCGGTCCTTTATGACGGGCTGCACTTCGCCCACCTGCGGACCGGGAGCAGGCTGGCGGAGCGCATGGACCGGGCCGCCACCGCGCGGATGGTGCCCGCCCTCCGGGCCGAACTGGACCGGCGGCCGGCCGATGTCGTGTTCAGCGTGTTCGCCACCGGTGCCTCGGCGGCGGCCAGGCTCAAGGCCGAAAGGCCGGGCCTGCGCACGGTGGTGCTGTGCACGGACGTGACGGTGCACCGGCTGTGGGTCGCGGAGGGAACGGACCTGTTCCTGGTGACCTCCGCGGCCGCCGCGGCATCGGTCCGGCGCTACCATCCCCGGGCCCCGGTCGCGATCGTGCCGCCGCTGGCGCGGCCGGAGTTCTACGCCGCCCCGCCGCGGGAGCAGGCCAGGAGGGCGCTCGGCGTGCCTTTGGAGGACTTCTGCGTGCTGGTCATCGACAGCGGCTGGGGGTTCGGCCCGCTGGCGCAGAGCGTGTCGGCGCTGGCCGGCGCGGGCGTGCATGTGCTGGCGGTCGCGGGCCGGGACCGCCGGGTCGAGCGGCGGCTGCGGGAACTGGCCGCGAAGACGCCCAAGATCACCCCGTTCGGGTTCACCGACCGGGTACCCGAGCTGATGGCCGCCGCCGACGTCGTCGCGGCGCTGCCCGGCGCCAATACCTGCGGCGAGGCCCGGGCGGTAGGGCGCCATCTCCTTCTGCTCGACGTCATGCCCGGTCACGGGCGGGACAACCTGCTGCACGAGCTGGAGCTCGGCCATGCCGACGTATGCGTGCCCACCCCGGACGGGATCACGGCCAGCGTGCTGGCCCTGCGGGATGCGGCCGCCGCCCACGGGGCGCGGCCGGTCAGCCCCGCGCCCCGCTGGGAGCCCGCCTTCGTGGCCGCCCTGCGGCGGATAGGCGTGGACCTGCGACCGCCCGCCCCGCCGGCTCTGTCCGCCTCGCCGGCCCCGCCGGCTCCGTCCGCCCTGTCTGCCTCGCCGGCTCCGTCCGCCCTGTCCGCCTCGCCGGCCTCGCCGGCCCCGCCCGGCGGCGAGCCGGCCAGCGCCGCCGGGCGCCCCCCGGTCGCCCGCCGTGTCCCTGCTGACCTGCCGAGAGGTGAGTCCACATGATGCGCACCCTCTTCCTCAATCCCCCGTCCTACGCCGGCTTCGACGGCGGGGCCGGCTCCCGCTACCAGGCCCGGCGGGAGGTCCGGTCGTTCTGGTACCCGACATGGCTGGCCCAGCCGGCCGCGCTCGTGCCGGACAGCCGGCTGGTCGACGCCCCGCCGGCCGGGCTGACGCTGGCCGACGTCGTCCCGATGGCCAGGGAGTACGAGCTGGCCGTGCTGTACACGAGCTCGCCGACGTTCGCCGGCGACGTCAAGGTCGCCGAGGCGATGAAGGAGGAGAACCCCGGCCTGCTGATCGGCTTCGCCGGCCCCAAGGTGGCGGTGGAACCCGAGCCGTCGCTGCTCGCCTCGCCCGCCATCGACTTCGTGGCCCGGGAGGAGTTCGACTTCACGATCGCCGAGGTGGCCGAGGGACGCCCCATGGCGGATATCGATGGCATCAGCTACCGGGACGGCGGCTCCGTGGTGCACAACGCCGACCGGGAGACGCTCCAGGACATGGACCGGCTGCCGTTCGTGACCCCGGTCTACAAGCGCGACCTGCGGATCGAGGACTACTACATCGGGTACCTGCGGCATCCGTACGTGTCGCTGTACACCGGCCGGGGATGCCGGTCGCGGTGCACGTTCTGCCTGTGGCCGCAGACCGTCGGCGGCCACCGGTACCGGACCCGGAGCGTGGCCAGCGTGCTCGCCGAGGCGGCCCTGGCCAAAGAGCTGTTCCCGCAGATGAAAGAGCTGTTCTTCGACGACGACACGTTCACCGACGACCGGGCCAGGGCCGAGGAGATCGCCCGGGGGCTCGGCAGGCTGGGCATCACGTGGTCGTGCAACGCCAAGGCGAACGTGCCGCGGGAGACCCTGCGGGTCATGCGGGACAACGGGCTGCGGCTGCTGCTGGTGGGCTACGAGTCCGGCAGCCAGCAGATCCTGATCAACATCAAGAAGGGGCTGCGCGTGGAGCGGGCCAGGCGGTTCGCCGCCGACTGCCGGGACCTGGGGATCACCGTGCACGGCACGTTCATCATCGGCCTGCCCGGCGAGACCAGGGAGACGATCCAGGAGACGATCCGCTTCGCCCGCGAGGTCAACCCGCACAGCATCCAGGTGTCGGTCGCCGCCCCCTACCCCGGCACCGAGCTGTACCGGCAGGCCAGGGAGAACGGCTGGCTGCCCGAGGACGAGGACGGGGCCGCGCTGGTCGGCCAGGACGGCACCCAGCTGGCCGCGCTGTCCTACCCGGGCCTGGGGCACACCGAGATCCTGGAGTCGGCGGACGCCCTGTACAAGCGGTTCTACTTCCGCGCCTCCAAGATCGCCGAGATGTCCGCCGAGATGGTCCGCCATCCCGACATGGCGGCGCGCCGCCTGCGCGAGGGCCGCGAGTTCATCGCCTACCTCGGCCGCCGCGACCGCACGAGGAGGCCAGCCTGATGCGCGTCCTGCTGGTGCATCCCAGCGCGCTGATGTACTCGGAGATCTTCTTGCGGCTGGAGCCGCTCGGCCTGGAGCGGGTCGCCGCGGCCCTGCTGGCCGACGGCCATGAGGTCCGGCTGATCGACCTTCAGGTCTACCGGCATGCGGACCTGCGGCGCCAGGTGGCCGAGTTCCGGCCCGAGGCGGTCGGGTTCAGCCTGAACTACCTGGCCAACGTGCCCGAGGTCGTGGACCTGGCCAAATGGGTCAAGGCCGCGGCGCCGGACTGCCTGGTCTTCGCCGGCGGCCACAGCGTGTCGTTCGTGGCCGAGCACGTCCTCGCCCACGCGGACGGGGCCATCGACGTCGTGCTCAAGGGCGAGGGCGAGACCGGGGCCCCCGCGCTGCTCGCCGCGGCACCGGACCGGGCGCTGGCGGAGGTACCGGGGGCGGTCACCCGGGACGGCCCCGGCCGCCCGCCGGCGATGCTGCACAGCCTGGACGAGCACCTGCCCGCGCGGCACCTGGGCGGCCGCCGCCGCAAGTACTTCATCGGGGTGATGGACCCGGCCGCGTCCATCGAGTTCACTCGCGGGTGCCCGTGGGACTGCTCGTTCTGCAGCGCCTGGACGTTCTACGGCCGCAGCTACCGCAGGCTGTCGCCGGAGGCCGCCGCCGAGGACATGGCCCGCATCGCCGAGCCGGGCGTGTTCATCGTCGACGACGTGGCCTTCATCAGGGCCGCCGACGGCGACGAGATCGCCAGGCAGCTCGAGCGCCGCAAGATCCGCAAGCAGTACTACCTGGAAACCCGTTGCGACGTCCTGATCCGCAACGAAGAGGTGTTCCGCCGCTGGCGGCGGCTCGGGCTGAACTACATGTTCCTCGGCCTGGAAGCCCTGGACGAGGAGGGCCTGGCGGCGTTCCGCAAGCGCTCCACGCCCAAGGTCAACAACAAGGCCCTGGAAATAGCCCGGTCCATGGGGCTGAGCGTGGCGATCAACATCATCGCCGATCCGGACTGGGACGAGGCGCGCTTCGCCTTCGTGCGCGAGTGGGCGATGAGCGTCCCCGAGATCGTCAACATCACCGTCCAGACGCCCTACCCCGGCACCGAGACCTGGTTCACCGAATCGCGCCGGCTGACCACGCTCGACTACCGGCTGTTCGACGTGCAGCACGCCGTGCTCCCCACCCGGCTGCCGCTGCATCGTTTCTACGAGGAGCTGGTCAAGACCCAGGCCGTGCTGGCCCGCAAGCACCTCGGGTTCGCGGCGCTGGCCAAGACCGCGGGGATCGTCGCCCGGCAGCTGCTGCGGGGCCAGACCAACTTCGCCCGGATGATCTGGAAGTTCGACAAGGTCTACAACGCCGATCGCCAGTATGCTGAACACCTCAGGCAAGCCCGGTACTTGCTGCCCCCGCCTGCGGAAACCCCGGTGGCGGTGCCAGCCCGGAAGGAGCTGTTCATCCATGCGCCTGCGATGCGGCGAAGGTCATGACCCGTACCGGCGCATAGCCGCCGCGGCAGGCGGGTACCCAGCCTGAATGGCGGCCATGTCCCAGACCCTGGAGCTGCCCCGGCCGGCACAGCTCCTGCGCAGCACCGGGTGGAACCTGGTCGAATCGTTCGGGCTTCCCCTTGGCGGCTACGCCCTCGCCGCGTGGCTGTGGGGGCGCGACGCCGGCGTGTACGCGATGCTCGCCGCCATCTGGATCACCGCCATCGCCCGCAAGCTCGCCACCGGCTCGGTTCCCGGCCTGGTGGCGATCTCCGTCATCGTGCTCACCGTGCAGGGCGTGGTCGCCGCCGCCACCGGGAACCTGTGGATCTTCCTGGTGCACTTCCCGCTGGCCAACCTCGGCCTGTGCATCGTGTTCGCCTATACGGCGCGCGGGCACAGCCCGCTCGCCGAGCGGCTGGCCGCCGAGGTGATCGGGCTGCGCTCCCGGGCCCTCAGGCAGCCGCGCCTGCACCGCTTCTTCCAGCACGTCACCGTGCTGTGGGCCGGCATCTTCCTGCTGCTGGCCGCCGCCCTGGGCGGCCTGCTCGTGGCGGATCCCACCGTCACGTACGTGCCGATCTGGGCCGTCATCACGGTCGCGTTCATCGCCGCCGGCATCGGCGTGTCCACCATGTGGCTCCGGTCCGTCCTGCGCACGCTCGGCATCGGGCTGTGCTTCGGGCCGGCCGCCCCGCGCTCTCCCGAGGGCGTCGGCAGCGGCGGATAGGCGATGCCGACGCTGATCGCCGCGGTAACAGCCGTCGTAAGCGCGCTGTTCCTCGGGATCGCGGCCGTCGCGGATCAGCGCAGCACGAAGAAGATCCAGGCCCGGGGCGCGCTGTCGCCCCGGATCATGCTCGATCTGGTCCGCCAGCCGCTGTGGCTGGCCGCCGTCGGCGCCAACGTCGTAGGGTTCGCCCTGCAAGTGGTGGCGCTCAGCTTCGGGAGCCTCGCGCTGGTGCAGCCGCTCCTGGTCTTCGACCTGGTCTTCGCCGTCCTGATCTCCTGGTATCTGCGGAAGCGGGACCACGTCCGGCGCCCCGGGGGCACGCGCGCGGATCTCGCCATGTTCGCCGGGGTCGCCGCGGCCGCGGCCGGGGTGGCGGGGTTCTTGGCCATCGGACAGCCGTCGGGCGGTCAGACCCATGCCAGCTTCGCCATCTTGCCGCCGCTGCTGACCGGGCTGGTCGTGGTGGTGGGCGGCTGCCTGCTCGCGGGCTCGAGGAACCGGACCCTCCAGCCGCTCGCGACGGCGCTGGCCTGCGGCGTCTGCTACGGGGTCGCCGCGTTCTCGATCAAGCTCGTCACGTCCGAGTTCCACGGGCCGGCCGAGCTGTTCGGCGACTGGCCCATCTACATCCTCGTCGTGGTCGGCCCGGTCGGCTACCTGCTCAACCAGGACGCCTTCCAGGAGGGCACGTTCCTGGCGCCGGTCCAGGCGATCATCACCTCCGCCGATCCGGTGATCTCGATCGGCCTCGGCATCCTGTGGCTTGAGGTGCACGTGCGCAACAGCCCCGCGGCCGTCGCCGGCGAGGTCGTGTCGCTCCTGGTGATGGTCGCCGGAATCGTCGTCACCGCCCAGCATGCCCCGCAGGTCGCGGGCAGCCCGGGGAAGGCGGCAGCCGGCGCCGC
>DATGLH010000089.1:0-21017 GCA_035294225.1 Trebonia sp. | reverse complement strand
CAGCCGGGTGCGGCGGGGTCGCTGAGGCAGCGGACGGCGATGTCGTCGGGTTTGGCGTTCCGCCGCGGAACGCCGCCCGCCGCCTAGCCCTGTCCGCACCCCTATACGCATACGGCCGGCCAAGCCTCGCAGGCTTTCCCGGGCGGATGGATGTGGCATCGAGCCGCCTATAGCCGGCTGAATGTCACATCCATCCGGAGAAGCCTGGGCGCTTTACTACTGAATGTCACTGGTTGATGACAGAATGTCCTTATGCCGGACCTGGAACCGCCCGCGCTGCGCGCGCTTATCGAGAAGCAGGCCCATGTCATCACTCGCGCGCAAGCGCTGCGGGCCGGCCTGAGTCATCACGCTGTAAGCCACCGGCTGCGCGCGGGCGGACCGTGGCAGCCGCTCCTGCCCGGCGTCTATCTCACCGTGACGGGCAAGCCCACACAGCGGCAGCGGGACATAGCCGCGGTCTTGTATGGCGGGACGCCTGCCGTGATCACCGGACTGGCCGCCGTGCGGCACCATCGCATGCCCGGGCCCGAGACCGATGCGGTCGACCTTCTGGTTCCCGCCCGAAGGCAGTGCCGGAGCGTCTCCTACGTTGTGGTGCACCGGACGACACGGATGCCGAAGCTGGCCGCTGGCTCGCCACAGGCAAGCTACGCGCTCCCGGCGCGCGCCGTCGCCGACGCCGCCCGCTGGCTGACCGGACTCCGCGACGTGCGCGCGCTCGTCGCCGGTGCCGTGCAGAGCAGAAGTTGCACGCTCGACGAACTGGCCGAGGAACTCCGTGCCGGTCCGCGGCAAGATTCCAGGCTGCTGCGTGCGGTCCTGGCCGAAGTCCAGGACGGAATCCTCTCGGTCCCGGAAGCAGAACTCAGGGACCTGATCATCAAGGCGAAGCTGCCGCTGCCGCTGTTCAACCCGCGGCTGTACCTCGCCGACGGCACGTTCATCGCGCGACCGGACGCATGGTGGCCGCAAGCCGGCGTCGCCATCGAGGTCGACTCCAAACGGTGGCACTTCTGGGATGCCGACTGGGAGCGCACGATGGACCGGCACACCGACCTGGGCCAGTACTCGATCGTGACGTTGCACTTCACACCGCACAAAATCCGCACCGAGCCGCAGGCTGTCATCGCCAAAATGACCAATGCCTACAACTCGGGCATTCAACGCCCCCGCCTTCCGATTAAGGCCGTCCCGGCGCGGCCGTGATCCGGCCCAGCCGGATGGGTGTGACATCGAGCCGCCTATAACCGGCTGAATGTCACACCCATCCGGGGGAGGGGGGAGGAGGGGGACGGCCGGTGAGGAGGGGGGACGGCCGGGACGGAGCGGACAGGAGCGGGCGGGGCGGACAGGAGCGGGCGGGGCGGACAGGAGCGGGCGAAGCAGACAGGAAAGAGCGGGGCAGACAGGAAAGAGCGAAGCAGACAGGAAAGAGCGAAGCAGACAGGAGCGGGCGGGTTACGGGCGAGCTGCGACCGAGTCCCCGGGGCTGTGCGCCGCCGCCGCTGGCTCGGCCGAGCGCGGGCGGACGAACGCGAACACCAACGCGGCGGCGACCAGTCCCAGCAGGCCCGCGACCGCGAACGTCTGGTCGAGGCTGTCGGCGAACGCCTGGCGCACCAGGTGCGCCAGGCCACCGGAGCGGGCCATCACCGCGCCGGCCTCGCCGCCGCCGAGCGGCCCGGCCAGGCCCGGGCCCGCGACCCGGGTCAGCCCGCCGCGGAAGACCTCGCCGAGCACCGCGATCCCGAACGCGTACCCAAGCTGCCTGAACGTGCTCACCGCTCCCCCGGCCATGCCCGCCCGCCGGCCCGGCACGGCGGCCATCGCGGTGGCCGACAGCGGCGCCATCGCCAGCCCGGCGCCGGTCCCGACGAGCGCGAGCCCGGGTATCACGACCGCCCAGCCGGAACCGGCCCGGATCACTCCCTGGGCCAGCGCGCCGGCCGCGACGACCAGCAGCCCGGCGCCGACCAGCAGCCGGGGCGACGCCGTGTGCAGGACCCGGCCGATCGATCCGGACACGACGAACGCGGCCAGGCTGCACGGGAGCACGACGAGCCCCGCCCCGATCGGGCTGAGGCCGAGCACCGACTGGAGCCACAGCGACTCGTACGCCATCCCCGCCCAGGCGGCCGCCGACAGCAGCGCGCCCGCCACGAGGATCGCCGTGAACGACCCGTTCCGCAGCAGCGACAGATCGAGCATCGGGTTGTCGCGCCGCCGTTCCACGACCGCGAAGACCGCGAGCGCCGCGACGGTCACAACCACCAGGCCCAGCGTGAGACCCGATCCCCACGAGCCCCGGATCAGCGCGTAGGTGAGCGCCGCCGCGGCGAGGGTGAAGCTCGCCATGCCCGGCAGGTCGACGCCGCGCGGGCGCGGGTCGCGCGACTCGCCGATGACCAGCAGCGCCAAGACCACTGCGGCGATGCTGACCGGCAGGTTGACCAGGAAGATCCACCGCCAGCCGAAATGTGTCGTCAGCAGCCCGCCGAGGATCGGCCCCGCGGCCGCCGCGGCGCCGTTGACCGCCCCCCACGTCCCGAATGCGATGCCCCGGTCCCGCCCCGAGTACGAGCTCGAGATCAGGGCCATGGTCGTCGCGAACATCGCCGCGGCGCCGAGCCCCTGCACGCCCCGCGCGGCGATCAGCACGCCGGCGCTGCGGGCCAGGCCGCAGGCCAGCGAGGACGCGGCGAAGACCACCAGGCCGATCACGTACACCCGCCGCCGCCCGAACATATCCGCCACCGACCCCACGGTCAGCACCAGCGCCGCCAGGACGAGGGCGTACAGGTCGATCACCCACTGCAGGTCGGGGAATGTCGTGCGCAGGTCGCGGGCCATGTCGGGCAGCGCCACGTTGACGATCGTCACGTCGATAAGCAGCATGAAGGCCCCGCCGCAGATCGCCACCAGCGGCCACCACTTACGCATCGTCTGCTCCTTCCCCGAGGCTGCCCTCAACCTTTCCCGGTACCTGCCGCGTGAGGTAGCCGATCCGCGATAGCGCGCCGGATCCCGACATCGAGTAGCGTGTTCCTGATGGAAACTCTCACGGTCGACGAGCTCGACAGGCAGCTCGTCCAGTGCCTCGGCGTCGACGGCCGGGCTTCCTTCAGCCGGATCGCGGAGATCCTCGGGGTCTCCGATCAGACGGTGGCCCGCCGGTACCGTCGGCTGCGCTCGTCGGGACTGCTGCGCGTGGTGGGGCTGAAGGCACGCCACAAGGTGGGCGCGCTCGGCTGGTTCCTGCGCATGCGCTGCGTTCCCGGCGCCGGCCCGGCGATCGCCGCCGCGCTGGCGCGGCGCACCGACACCTCGTGGATCCAGCTGCTGTCCGGCAATACCGAAGTGCTGTGCACGCTGCGCGGCGACGCGCGGGAAGATCGCGACTCGCTGCTCGCCAAGCTGCCCCGCAGCGGCCGGATCGTCGCGGTCACCGCCCATTCCCTGCTGCACATGTTCACCGGGGGGCCAGAGGCCCTGGGCTTTCTGGAGGTGCTTCCCGCCGGACGTGTCGAGCCGCTGCGCCGGCCGGTCCGCGACGGCCGCGTCGAGCTCGGCGAGCTCGACTTCGCCCTGTTCGAGGCGCTCGGCATGGACGGGCGGGCGTCGTATGCCGACCTCGCCGCCGCGACGGGTTACTCGGAGTCCACCGTCCGGCGCCGGGTGGACCAGCTGCGCGACGTCGGGGTTTTGTATTTCGACCTGGAGCTGGACATGGCGGCGTTCGGCTTCCGGTCATCGGCATGGCTGTGGATATCGGCGGCGCCCGCTCGCCTCGCGGCCACCGGCGCGGCGCTGGCGACGTTTCCCGAGATCGCCTACGCCGTCGCCACGACAGGCCCGGCCAACCTCGTAGCCTGCGCGATCTGCCGCGACGAGCCGGCGTTCTACCAGTTCCTGACCGAGAAGATCGGCTCGCTCCCCGGCGTGGAGCGCGTGGAGACCGCGCCCGTCATCCGCACGGTCAAGCAGGCTTCCACGGTCGTGGTGCCTGGCCATTTTTCGCCTGAACGTACCGTGGCGTCTCTCCGGGGATAACGGCCATCGTATCCGCGTCGACACGCGTTACCCGCGCCGCGGCCGGGCCGCTCCGAACTTGCCTGCCAGGCTCGCCCACCTCGGCTTCCGCGCGAGGTGCGTGTCAAGCAGGTCAAGGATGGCGTGCACGCCGACGCGGACGTCCCCGAGCATCTCCTCGATCCTCCCCACCCTGTCCTCAACCTTGCCGACCTTGTCCTCGATCCTCCCGACCCTGTCCTCGATTCGAGTTAGCCGCCTGGTGTGGTCGCTCTGCGTCTCGTGCAGCGCTTGCAGTGAGTGCTTGTGGGCGATCAGGGTCGCCTTCATCTCGCCCAGGTCGCTGTCCATCTTCGCCCGCAAGCCGGCCTCCTCCTTAACGGTGGCCTCCAATACTGCCACCCTTCCTTCAAGCCTGTCCTGGCGGGCTCGCATGTCGGCAAGATCATCTGTCATCGTTTCCTCCCTTAGGTAAGAATGCCGGCCGATGTCACTACGATAGCCGCGGGCACCGACATTCGCGGGCCGATAATCCTGAAGTACCGGATCGGTTACGCCATTTCTCCTAGCGCGTAAAAGCATTCTGTTGCCATTGGCAATGGTGTGCTTGGCGGCAGCCGCTCAACCGGGAAGATGCATTGCGGCATATGAGCCGCCAGGCCGGATCATCCGCTGAACAGCGGCGGCGATCGTGTAGGCGGAGATGCCGGCTCCCGCTGTCCCGGCACGAGCCCGGATGCGGTCCTGAGCCTCTTCCCCGGCACCAATGCGGAATCGGCTTGCCCCATGCAGCCCGTGGTAGCCCGCGGTGCTACGCAAGCGTCGCGAGAATGCCGATGGCGCCGGAAAGCCGAATATCAGGAATGACGTTTCCCTCCGGCCGTCCCGGGCCGGCGGGAGGGCCGGGAGTCAGATCGCGCGAAGACGGGGCTGGTTCTGTTTCCCGTGCCGTGGCCCACCGAGCGCGCGGGTGGTCTGCTGGCCGGCGGGCAGGCCGGTAACCAGCTGCCGTTCATCCGGGGCGGGGAGCTCGAGGATTTCCCGGCTCCGCCCGGGTTTCCCAGGTCTTCGGGGCCGGTCCGGTCGCGTGTCGCGCGGTGAAGTCTCCCGGAGGGGTGCCCGCGTGCCAGGACTGTGCCCGCCCCGCGCCGCGCGCGTCCGTGCCGTGCCCCGGCGGGGCGCAGCCGGCGTCGTTGGGTGCGCCCGCCTCCGGCCGGGCAACCGTTCCCCGGAGGCGGCAGATCCGCTAACCGGTGAACGCGGCCAGCAGGGAGGGCGCAGCGGCCAGGACGGTGAGGACCGCGGCCAGCGCGAGGCCGAAGGCCGTGTCGCTGACCGGCCGGGGCGGGCGGAGCATGCGCTCCACGCGGGCCGGGACCGCGTAGGCCGCGGCGGCCAGGCCGCCGTGCGGGACGGGCGCCGCCACCGCGGCGGCCGGGACGGCGGTTCCGGTGCCGATCGCGAGCAGCGCCGCCACCACGGTCGGCCGCCCGCTCACGCGGGCGGCCGCGTCGTCGGCGGCCATCTCGGCGAGCCGGGCCACCTCGGCGGCGCCCCGCGTGAACAGCGGCACACCGGGAAACGCGGCGGCCAGCCCGCGGGTAACCATGGCCAGCAGGTGATGGCGGTGCGCCAGGTGCGCGCGCTCGTGCGCCAGCACGGCGGCCAGCTGCGGCGGGTCGAGAACCGCCAGCGCGCCGCTGGTGAGCACGATCGCCGCCGGGCGGCCGGCGACGCAGTACGCGGCCGGCCGGGGATCGTCGAGGACGACCGCGCCGGTGCCGGGCAGCGCGCGGCCGGCCAAGAACGCCGCCTCGGCGTGTGCCCGGCTGCGCGCCCGGGCACGCTGCGTGCGGCGGCCGTACCGCCACAGCGCGGCCGCCGCCGCGGCCGTGGCCAGCGCGGCCAGCGCCGCGACGCCTCCCTCGTACAGCGCGCCGCGGTACACGGCCGGGCTGCACGCCCCGCCGGCCACCGAACGGCACAGAGCCCTGGTGAGGCTGGGCCAGTCAGCCGCGACCGTTCGGAACAAGGATTGAATGGCAAGGACCGCCGCGGCGAGCACGCCCGCCATCGCGGCCAGCCAGGCGGCCAGGCCGGTCCGGGCGCAGACGCCGCGGCGGGTCAGCAGGGCGAGCGGCGGCGGCGCGCCCCACGCGACCGCGGCCGCGTAGCCGGCCAGCGCCAGCGCCGGCCTCATGACGGCCGGTCCCGGGTGAGCCTGTCCAGCACCGCGCGCAGCGTCCGCGCCTGGCAGCCGTCCATCTGGGCCACGAAGTGGCTCAGCACCGCCTCGGTGTCGCCGGCGCCGGCCATCGCCTCGCGCATCAGCCGGGCGCTGTACTCCTCCCGGCTGGCGACCGCGGTGTACCGGTACGCCTTGCCGTCCTTGTCCCTGGCGAGCCAGCCCTTGCGGTGCAGGTTGTCCATCGTGGACATGACCGTGGTGTAGGCGATGGCACGCTCGGCGCGCAGTTCGTCGAAAAGTTCGCGCACGGTCACCGGGCCGCCGCGCTCCCAGACCCGGTCCATGACGACCGCTTCCAGCTCGCCGAACCCGCGCACGCCCGCCCCTTCGCCTGTGCTCCCCTGATCCCTGCCGCGCATGCCGTGCGGTCCATTCTACTTGCTACTATCTACGTACGTAGACCGTAGATTAATGAGGTGACGGTGTCCACGCAGAACTCGCGGGAGCGCAGGAAGCGCGTGATCGAGGAGGCCAGGAAGGCGGAGGCGCGCCGCAGGCGGCGCGTCCGGCTGGGCATCGGCGGCGGGGCCGTGATCGCGGCGGCCGCGATCGCCGTCGGGGTCACGCTGGGCGTCTCGGGCGGGGCGGCGGGAAGCGGCACGGCCGGCGGCACGGCGCTGAGGCTCGCGCCGCTGAGCACGCTCGGCCCGCTCGCGGCGGCGCCGTCACCCGGCTCCCCCGGGCCGGAGAGCGTCCCCGTTCCCGGCGCCCCCGCGCTGGCCGGCACCGGGAGCGCCGCGGCCGGGCAGAGCGTCGACGGGATCGGCTGCGACACCAGCGAGCAGACGGCCTTCCACATCCACGCGCACCTGACGGTCTTCGTCAACGGGCAGGCGCGGCAGGTCCCGGCGGCGATCGGCATCCCCGGCGCGGTCACGCAGAACACCCCGGCCGGCGCCTTCGTCAGCGGCGGCTCGTGCCTTTACTGGCTGCACACGCATGCCGCCGACGGGATCGTGCACATCGAGTCGCCGGCGCAGCGCACGTACACGCTCGGCGAGTTCTTCGACGAATGGGGACAGCCGCTCGGGCCGGACCAGGCGGGACCCGCCAAGGGGCACGTCACCGTGATCTACAACGGGAAGGTGTTCGAGGGGAACCCGCGGGATGTTCCGCTCACGGCGCACGCGCAGATTCAGCTCGAGGTCGGCACCCCGCTGGTCGCGCCGGAATCGATCTCGTGGGCCGGCACCGGGCTCTGATCGGGGGCGGGCCGTTTCACGGGCGGCGCGAAGGCCAGGCCCGCGGCGGCGCAGGCGAACGGGAGCACCGGCAGCAGGTACCGGTAGTCGAAGTCCGCGACCGCGATCGGCGTGATGAGCAGCGCGACCGCGGTGACCCACGGCAGCATGCTGGTGCCGCGGCGCTCCCAGGCCAGCCGGAACGAGCGCGGTTCCCATCCCCGTCGCCGGAGGCGGATCACGCCGCCGAGGCCGATGAGGAAGATCAGCGCGAGCAGCGGCCCGTAGGTGAACACCAGCCGCTGGTAGATCAGGATCGGGACGGCGAAGACCTCGATCACCCGGCCCGGCGCCTGGCGGCCGTAGCTAAGCCAGTCATGGTAGGCGGTGCCGCCCCTGATCCACTCGTGGTTGGGGTTGTCGGGCGGGAGCAGGTTGTATTTCGCGGTCTTGTAGTGCAGGTGGAAGTTGTAGTAGTAGACGGTGCCGGCGCCCGGGTAGGCGATCCGCGGGAAGCCGAACGACAGCATGGTGTTCTTGACGACCGTCTTCACGTAGTCGAGCGGCTGCGCTTCCACGGCGTGGATCGCGAAGTCGGTGAGCAGCTTGTTGTTCACCGGCGACACCGGTCCGCCGGTTCTGGCCATGTACGTGCTGGTGTGGACCTCCGGGGCGTGCCAGATGAAGTTGCCCGGCGGGGTGCGCTGGGACAGCGGCTCCCTGGGGCACACGGCCGCCTCGGCGCCGGCCGGCTTGATCACCGCGCAGTCGGCGAACGACGACACCCGGCCCCACAGGTAGTAGCCCATGGCCATTGACGTGCCGTAGTGCCCGGTCCGGGCATGGAACCAGGTCGCGTACGCGCCGACCGGGAGCAGGCAGCCGACCGCGCAGAGCACCGCCGCCGCCCAGCCGCGCAGGCTCCGCCAGCCGCGGATGAGCAGGTACAGCGGGAACAGGGCGAGCACGACCGCGCCCTCGGTCCGCACGTCCACCGCGTAGCCGACCAGCAGGCCGGCGATGAGGGCTGCCCACCACCTGACCTCCCTGCGCCACAGGAGCATCAGCATGGCGGCCATGAGCAGGAAGGTGAACAGCGGCTCGGTCATGATCAGGTGCTCGTCCTCGATCATGTAACCGTCGAGGAGCACCGGCAGGGACGCCACGGTGGCCCAGAGCTTGGCTACGCCGTTGCGGCGGAGCAGGGCGTAGATCATCACCGCGACCGCCAGCCCCATCAGGTGCTGGACCACGGTGACCAGGGTCAGGCTGTGGAATGGCAGCAGCGCCCGCAGGAACAGCGAATAGCCGGTCGACTTGGACAGGTCCGGCTGCGGCCGCAGCGCGGCGCCGAGGTAGACGTAGGAGTCGCCGGCGAACCACAGCGCGCCCGGGTACCCGAGCACGGCGAGCAGCCGCAGGAACGCGCCGGCACCGAGCGCTATCGAGAAGAGCCTGTGCTCTCGGGCCAGTGCTGTGAGGCGCGACAGGACGCGGCGCGGCCGCGCGGCGGCCCGCTGACTGATCGCTGTCCCCGCTGTACCGCTGGCGTTCACGGGGATGATCCTATCGGGACGAATCACTCCCCGTGGCCGTGACGCCTCCCGGGGGTTCCGCTCATGGCCATGTCCGTGGTCGCGGGGCCGTAGGTCGCGGTCATGGCGCGGGGCGGGATGGGGCGGCGATCCGCGAGGGCTTGCGGGCCCAGGCCTCGAGTTGGGTCACGAAGGCGCGGGCGTCGGCGGGCCAGCCCAGGGACTTCCTTGCGGCCTCGTGGCCGCGGGCGCCCATCGCGGCGCGCAGGCCGGGGTCGCCATCGAGTTTCAGGACCGCGTCCGCGGCGGCCCGGACGTCGCCGAAACCCACGACGAAACCGCACCCGGCGTCCTGCACCAGGCCGGCGGCCAGCGGGAGGGGCGTGGTTATCACCGGGACGCCGCGGGCCATGTACTCGACGACCTTGGTGGGCATCGAATGGGCGAAGTTGGCCTCGTCGTGCAGCAGGGACAGGCCCGCCAGGGCGCCCTCGGCCAGGCGCAGGGCCTGCTCGTTGGGGACGAAGCCGTGCCAGTTCACCAGGTCGCCCGCGGCCTCGATGTGCGCGCGGGCCGCCGCGTCGGCGGGGCCGATCAGCTCGACCGAGATGCCGTGCGGGGCGAGCAGCCGGGCCAGCGACACCATCTCGGCGCTGCCCCGGTCCGGGGAGATGTGGCCGACGTAGACCACGCGGCGCGGGCCCGACGGCGGGGCGGCCGTCCCGGGGACGTACGTCGTGTTCGGCACGACCGGGTGCGGCCGGCGGAAGCGGGCACGGTAGCCGTGTTCGGCGAGGATGAGGTGGAGGCGGCGCTCGGCGAGGCGCTCGGCGAAGCGCACTCCCCCGGCGGCGGCCGGGCGCAGGAAGCCCGGCAGCCAGGCCTTGGTGGTCAGCGCCGCCGCGGTGTCCTCGTGGACGTCCCAGACCGTGGGCGGGCGCTTCTTGCGGGGCGGCAGGACGAGCAGCAGCTCCGGGTCGTGCACGAGGAGCAGGTCGGCGCCCGGGGCGTGCCTGGCGAGCGCCGCGCGGGCGGCGCGCAGCGCGCCGAGCCGGCGCCGGCCGGCCGCCCGGGGGATGGTGACCGCGGTCACAGACGCCACCGCTCGTTCGGGCGGAAGGCCGGGAGCGCCCGCCTCCCCGAAAGGCGCGATGTAGGTGACCCGGTGCCCGGCGTCCAGGAGGGCCCGGATCTGGCGGAAGTAGATCCTGGCGTCGGCGGGATGGTGCACCACGGTGCACACGACGACGTGCACCGGCCCTCCTACAGCGGGAACACGGCGTCGCCGGAGGCCCTGCCGCGGGTGTCGAACAGCAGGTGCGCCCTGGCCGCGATGTCGGCGAGGTCGTAGGCGCTGTGCGCCTGAAGCAGGATCGTCAGGTCGGCGTCCTCGGTGGGCGACGCGGCACGCGGGATGTCGCGGCCGTCGACCTGCCAGCGTTCCACGAACGGGTCGTGGTAGCTGAGCGCCGCGCCGCGCTGCAACAGCTTGCGGGCGATCGGCCGGGCCGGGGACTCGCGCTGGTCGGCGATGTCCTTCTTGTAGGTCACGCCGAGCAGCAGCACGCGGGCGCCGTTGAGCGGCTTGGCGTCGGAGTTGAGGATCTCCGCGGCGCGGTCCACTATGTAGCCGGGCATCCGGCTGTTGATCTCCTGCGCCAGCTCGACGAACCGGAAGGGGTAGCTCAGCTCGGTCCGCACCTTGTAGGACAGGTAGTTGGGGTCGATGGGGATGCAGTGCCCCCCGACACCGGGGCCGGGGTAGAACGCCTGGAAGCCGAACGGCTTGGTCGCCGCGCACCTGATGGCGTCCCACAGGTCGACGCCCAGCTCGTGGCAGAAGATGGCCATCTCGTTGACCAGCGCGATGTTGACGTGCCGGTAGGTGTTCTCCAGCAGCTTGGCCATCTCCGCCTCGCGCGCGGACTTCGCCCGCACGACCGTGTCGCAGACCTGGCCGTAGAACCGCGCCGCGGCATCGGTGCACCGCGGGCTGATGCCGCCGACGACCTTCGGGGTGTTGCGGATGCCGTACACCTGGTTGCCCGGGTCGATCCGCTCCGGGGAGAACGCGAGGTGGAAGTCCAGTCCCGCGGTCAGCCCGGACGCCTTCTCCAGCATCGGGCGGACCACCTCGCCGGTCGTCCCCGGGTAGGTGGTGGACTCGAGGACGACGAGCGTGCCCGCCCTGAGCAGCTTCCCGGCGCTCTCGGTGGCCGCGCGGACGGCGGTGAGGTCGGGGCCGTCGGACTCCGACAGCGGGGTGGGCACGCAGATGACGATCACGTCGGGATCGCCGCACTCGGCGACGTCGGTCGTCGCGCGGAATCCGCCCGCCACCATGGCCGCGATGTCGGCGTCGGTCAGGTCGTCGATGTGCGAGCGGCCGCCGTTGAGCCCGTCGACCGTCGCCTGCCTGACGTCGAGGCCGGTGACGTTCAGGCCGGCCCGGACGGCCTCGGCGGCCAGCGGCAGGCCCACGTAGCCGAGGCCGATGATCACGACGTTCACGTAACCGCCCCACTTTGCTTTCCCGTTGGGCCCTGCTGGCGCTTCTGGCCCTGCTGGCGCTTTCCCGCTGGCGCGGGCCGGCCGCCCCGCTGGCGCAGGCCGGCCGTCTCCTGCGATGACCCTCCATCGTACGGGTCAGAGCGATCGCACGGGTCAGAGCGCCGCAAGGCGGGCGTAGGCGTCACGGTAGCGTGCCGCGTTGTGCTCCCAGGTGCGGTCGCGGGCAGCCCATTCCCTGGCGTTGTCGCCGAGCATCTTACGGAACTGCGGGCTGGCGAGCAGCTCCTCCAGGCAGTCCGCCAGGGCCGCGGCGTCCTGCGGGGGCACCTGCATCCCCGTTACCTTATCTTTGACTATCTCCCCCAGTGCCCTCACCGCGCTGACCACGACGGGAAGGCCGCTGGCCATCGCCTCGACGGGCTTCAGCGGCGTGACAAGCTGGCATACTCGGTCCCGGGTGCGGGGGACGACGAAGACATCGAGGACGGCGTGATACTCACGGACTTTGGCCATCGGCACCCTGCCGGTGAATATGGCGTCCAGGCCGAGCGCTGCGGCCTGACGCTGGAGCGCGCCGCGTTCGGGGCCGTCGCCGACGATGAGCGCCCGCACGCGGGTACCGCGGTCGCCGAGAACCTTGACCGCTTCGAGCAGCGTGCCGATGCCTTCGTGCGCGACCAGGCTGGAGACCAGGCCGACGACGTGCTCGCCCGGACCGATGCCGAGGTCCCTCCTGAGCTGCGCGGCATCCGGCAGCGGTTCGAGGAACTCGGCGCCGACCCCGTTGGGGACGATGACGATCTTGTCTTCGGCGACGCCGCGCCCGATGATCTCCTCGCGCATCGCCTCGCCGAGCGTGACCACCAGGTCGGCGGCCCGCATGCAGTGCGTCTCGAGCGCGCGGCTGCGCCGGTAGCGGTCGCTGTCGTGCAGGCCGGGCGTCGCCGGGTGCCGGGACAGCCAGGTGTCCTCCCAGAAGCCGCGCACCTCGTAGACCACGGGGAGCCGGGTGGCGTCGCGCAGCGCGAGGGCGATGAGCGCGTTGGAGTAGTTGCTGGCCGCGTGCAGCACCGCCGGCTCCAGGCGGCGCACCAGGCGCGCCGCCCGCTTGAGGCCCTGTTCGGCGATCGCGTCCATCCGGCCCGGCATCACCCACGGCAGCAGCCGGTGATACGGCACGCCGTCCACGGTCGCCAGGCGCCTGCCGTCGATCACGCCGGCGGTGACGGGGAAGCCGATCCGCGTCACGACGTGCGGGTCGATTCCCGCGGCGCGCTGGGCGACCGCGATCTGCTGGGTGCGGACCGTGTAGCCGGCGCTGGTGGACGGCAGCGCGTCGGTGACGAGATGGAGGACACGGCCGGGGACGCCGCCCGCCGGTGCCGGGGCCGGAGCCCCGGCCGGGCCGGGCGCCGCGGCCGGGCCGCGCGCCGCGGCGGGGCCGTCGAGGCGCAGGTGTCCCGGCTCGAGCATCGCGATCTCGCCGCGCAGCGACCGGCGCAGCCGGGCCGCGCGCCAGCCGCGGGCGCCCTCGAGAGCCCGCACCGCGTCGGACAGCCGGCCTTCCCGGTAGGCGAGCCGGGCCGCGAGCCGCGGGCGCGCGCCGCTGCCTTCCGGCAGCCGCGCGAGAGCGGACCGCGCCACCTGCGGCTGGTCCACGGCCAGGCTGAACGCGGCGAGCCGGGCCGGGCGCGCCTCCAGGGCGGTGAGCGCGGCACGCCGGTCCCCCGCCCCCCACAGCGCGGCGGCCCTGCCGTACGGGCCCGCGAACCTGATCCAGCCGCGCAGCGGCGGGGGCAGCGCCCGCCAGGCGAGCGTCAGCGCGCGCACCGGATCGTCGGCAATGTGCCGCATCATCACGGAAACGGCGAGGACGATCGCCCGGGGCGTCGGCTGTACAGTCACGCGGGCAGATATTAGCGGCGGAGCGACTCCGGGCTCGACTTCAGGGAGGTAATTTGGGCGCGACGGTCACGCACGTGCTCGGGGCCAGGCCGAACTTCGTCAAGGCCGCGCCGGTGATCCGGGCGCTGGCGGCGCTCGGTCACGAGCAGCGCGTGGTGCACACCGGCCAGCATTACGACGAGCGGATGTCCGACGTTTTCTTCGTCCAGCTCGGGCTGCCGGAACCCGACGTCAACCTGGGGGTCGGGTCGGGCACCCAGGCCAGGCAGACCGCCGAGGTCATGGTCGGCATGGAACATGAGTTTTCTCACAATCCGCCTTCCCTCGCGCTCGTCTACGGGGACGTGAACTCAACGATCGGGGCAGCGCTGGCCGGGGTCAAGCTGGGCGTGAAGCTGGCGCACGTCGAGGCGGGGCTGCGCAGCTTCGACGACACGATGCCCGAGGAGATCAACAGGCGGCTCACCGACCAGATCTGCGACCTGCTGTTCGCCACCTCCCCGGAGGCGGTCGGGCACCTGGCGCGCGAAGGGCGCCCGGCGGACAGCGTGCACTTCGTCGGCAACCCGATGATCGACACGCTGCTTGCGAACCTGGACAAGTTCGACGCCGCCGCCGCGCGCCGCGCGTACGGCCTGGACGGCAAGTACGTCGTCGCCACCCTGCACCGGCCGGCCAACGTCGACGACGCGGACCGGGCCGCCGGGCTCGTGGCGGCGCTGCACGAGGTCGCGGCCGAACTCGACGTCATCATCCCGCTGCACCCGCGCGGCCGGGCCACGCTGACCGCGGCGGGGCTGCTCGGCGCGCCGCGGGTCCGGGTGGTCGACCCGCTGGGCTACATCGAGTTCATGTCGCTGGTGCGCGGCGCCGCCGCGATCATCACCGATTCGGGCGGCGTGCAGGAGGAGACTACGCTGCTTCGCGTGCCCTGCCTGACGCTGCGGCCGAACACCGAACGGCCGATCACCATCACCAGCGGCAGCAACCGGCTCGTCACCCGCGAAGAGCTGGCGGCCGCCGCGCTCAAGGCGTGCGACGACGGCCCGTACGCGGGCGAGCTCCCGCCGCTGTGGGACGGCCACGCCGGGCCGCGGATCGCCCGGATCGTCACCGACTGGCTGAAGGCGTCCCGATGACCGAGGTGACGCCGGCCGGGTCCGGCGGACCCGGCCGGCCCGGCAGGTCCGGCGGACCCGGCGACGGCGCGCCCGGCGACGCGGTCCCCGGCAACGGCAGACCCGGCGACGCGGTCCCCGGCGACGGCGCGGACGGCGACGCGGTCCCCGGCGACGGCGCGCCCGGCGGCCCGGGGGAGGACGCCGGGCTGGCCGCCGAACGGGAGCGGCTCGCCCGCCAGCTCCGCGACACCCGGATGCAGCTGGCCATGACCCAGGCCCGGCTGTCCGCGCTCGAGCAGTCGGCCACGATGCGCTTCGGCCGCATGGTCGCGAACGCCGCGCACCGCCCGTGGCCGCGCGGCGCCCTGCTGCCCCGGGACCTGTACCGGCTGTGGCGTGACCGCGGCGCGCCCAAGAGCGGCGCGCAGAACGCGGCGACCGCGCTCGCGTCCGCGCAGCTCGCCGACCTGGCCGGGACCGGGGAGCGGTTCCTTTCCGCGCTGACCGCGCCGGGCGTGCTCAGCCTGGCCGACCCGGCGCTGACGCTGGCCGGGGCGGGAGCCGGCGCGCTGGCCGCGGGCAACGGCCTGGTGATCACCGGCGCGCTCAGCGCGCTCGGCTGCGCCACCCTCGCCCCCGACGCGGTGGTCCACCCGCTGCTCCCGCACAACGCCGACGTCGTGCTCGAGGGCACCGGGGCCGACCTGGTGCTCATCGAGGCTTCGGCGCTCCTCCCGGGAGCACCGTGGGCGTACGCCACCGACCCGGCGGCCGCCGACCGCGGCCGCCGACTGGCCCGGATGATCGTGATGGCACGGTCGCTCGGCAAGCCCGTGGTGCTCGTGCGGGACGTCCCGGCCTCGCGCATGCCGGGCATCGGCTGGCTCGCCTCCAGCTGCGACGCGGTCGTCGACGACGGGCTCGGGGTGCAGCTCGCCAGGTTCAACCCGATCGGGGTGACCCCCGCCCGGCCGACCGGGCCGCTGTACGCCGGCGACCGCGACCCGCGGGAGGCGCCCGCCGTCCGGGCGCTGCTCGACTCCCTGACCAGCGGCCCGCAGGCCCCGGTGCGGCTGGCGGGCGCACGGTCCTGGCGCGGGCTGCCCGCCCTGTACCGGGAGCACGCGGTGTTCGTCACCGCCTCCGCCGCCCAGGCACGGGAGCAGGCCGCCTGCGGCGCGCGGGTAATCGGCCCGATCGGCGCTGACGGAAGCGACGCGGACGGCGTCCGCGCCCGGGTCGAGGAGGCCCGCGCGGCCCGGCCGCTCGGCCCCGGCGAGGTCCGCGCCGCGCTGCGGGACATCTTCGCCGAGCACGCCACGCCCGCCCGGCTGGCCGCGCTGGCCCGGACGGCGGGCCTCCCCGCGGGGCTGGTCTCGGGGCGGCAGGTCGCCGTGCTCGCCCGGGCCGCCGGCGCCGCGCAGGCCGGGCGGCTGGCCGCCGCGCTGCTCAGGCAGCGGCTCCGCCCCGCCGAAGTGATCGTCGCCACCGGCGCGGACGGCGAGGCCGGGCCGGTGCGGGACGCGCTCGCCGCGCTGGCCGACCACGGGGTCCGGGTCGTGACGACGGCCGCCGAACTGCCCGCCGGCCCCGACTGGCCGCGCCCGCTGGCCCGGCTGGCCAGCGCGCCGTGGCTGGCGCCGTGGACCGCGGACGGGACGCAGCCGGAGGAGTACCTGCTCGACCTCGCCTGCGCCCGGGAGTGCGCCCAGGCGGACGCGGTCGGGTTCGGCGCCGGCGAGTACGAGTTCACCCGCTGGCTCGACGAGCCCGCGCTGGCCCGCCGTGACCTGCTCGTCCCCGGCGGCCCGCCGGCCGCGGACTGGGGCGGCCACGGGCTCCGGCTCTTCACCGTCACCGCTCATCCACGGACAAGGAGCTGACCGCAGTGCCTGGATCCAGACCTAGCGCGCTGGTCTACGGTGACGTCGACCTCAACCTGCTCGACGGGTCGGCCGTCTGGCTGCAATCGGTCACCCAGGCGCTGGTCGCCGCCGGGTGCGCGGTGACGCTGGTGCTGAAGGCGCCGGTCCGCACCGACCGGCTGATCGCGCCGCTGCGGGACCTTGAGCCGGTGACCATCCGCAGCCCGCACGCGGAGAAGCTGCTGCCCGGCCTGACCGAGGCCAGCCTGACGGTCTCCCAGGCGGTCGCCGTGCTCGCGGCCATCGACGCCGGCCGCCGCCACGACCTGGTGGTGCTGCGCGGCCGGGCGCTGGTCTCCGCCGCCGCGCGGGACGGCAAGTTCGACGGCCGGCTCTGGTCCTACCTGACCGACGTCCCGCAGACGGTCCCGGCGATGACCCCGAAGGCGGCCGAGGACCTCACGGCGATCGCGAAGGCCTCGCGCTACCTGCTGTGCCAGACCGAGGAACTCCGCTGCTTCCTGGAGGGCAGCGTGGCGGCGGCCTGCGGCAAGTCGGTGCTCTTCCCTCCGGTGCTTCCTGCCGGAGACATCCGCCGGGATCCCGAACGGACCGTGGCGGCTGCCGGAGCGCCCCTGCGACTCGTCTACACGGGGAAGTTCGCGCCGCGGTGGAACACGCTGGAGATGACCCGGCTGCCGTCCCTGCTGGCCGCCCGCGGCGTGCCCGCCGAGGTGCACATGGTCGGCGACAAGATCCACGACGACCCGCGCGACCCCGGGTACAGGCGCCGGATGCGGGCGGCGCTCGGCGAGGTGGGCGCGCCTTCCGTGCCGGGGGTCATCTGGCACGGCGGCCAGCCGCGGGCCGAGGCGATGCGGCTGGCCGCGGCCGGCGACATCGGCCTGTCCTGGCGGCATCCCGAGCTCGACGCCTCGCTTGAGCTGTCGACGAAGGTCCTGGAGTTCGGCCAGCTGGGACTGCCGGTGATCTTGAACCGGACGCCGATGCACGAGGCGCTGCTCGGCGCCGACTACCCGCTGTTCGCCGCCAGCCTGGACGACGTGGCCGACGTCGCGGCGGCCGCGGCCGCCGACCCGGCGGTGTTCGCGCTCGCGGCCGGGCGGACCGCGGCCGCGGCCGCGTCGTTCTCGCTGGAGCGCGCCGCCGGGCGGCTGCGGGAGTGCCTGTCCCGGGCCGTCGCGCCCCTCCTGCCCGCCGGCGCGGACCAGCCGGCGGGCGCCGGGGACTCCTCGCGGCCGGCGCTGCGCGTGGTGGTGGCCGGGCACGACCTGAAGTTCTTCACGCCGCTGATCGAGTACTTCCGGCTCCAGCCGGACCTGGAGGTCCGGGTGGACCAGTGGGCGGCGCTCGGCGAGCACGACGAGGCGGTCTCCCGCGAGCTCGCCGAATGGGCGGACGTGGTGATCTGCGAATGGTGCGGCCCGAACGCCGTCTGGTACAGCCGCCACAAGCGGCGCGGCTCCCGGCTGCTGGTGCACCTGCACCGGTTCGAGCTGTACTCGCACTACCCGGGCCAGGTGAAGGCCGGCAACGTCGACCAGGTGATCTGCGTGTCCGACCACTACGCGCGGCTGACCCGCGAGCACACCGGCTGGCCGGCCGCCAAGGTGAGGTCCGTGCCGAACCCGCTGGACGTGTCCCAGCTGGACCGGCCGAAGCTGGACGGCGCGCAGTACCACCTCGGCCTGATCGGCATCGTGCCCTCGCGCAAGCGGCTGGACCTGGCCCTGGACGTGATCGAGGAACTGCGCAGGGACGATGACAGGTACCTGCTGTACGTGAAGTCCGGGATGCCGTGGGAGCACTGGTGGGTCTGGCAGAACCCGGCCGAGCGGGAGCACTACTCCGCCGCGCTGCGCCGGGTGCAGCGGTCGCCGCTGCTGCGGGACGCGGTGGTGTTCGACGACGCGGGGCCGGACGTGGCCGCGTGGCTGCGCCGGGTCGGTTTCGTGCTGTCCACGAGCGACGACGAGTCGTTCCACGTCGCGCCGGCGGAAGGCATGGCGTCCCGCGCGGTGCCGGTGATCAGGCACTGGCCGGGCGCCGAGACGATCTACGACAAGCGGTGGATCCGGGAGACGCCGGCCGAGATGGCCGCGCTCATCGCCTCGCTGTCTTCGCCGCGGGAGTGGCGGGCGGCCGGCCAGGCGGCGCACGAGCAGGCCCGCGCCTTCGAGCTCGGCGCGGTCTGCCGGGCCTGGCACCGCCTGCTCACCGCCGGCCTGACGCCGGGCGCGGCCAGCCCGGTCTACCAGCTCCAGGGCTCCGGCTGACCGGCCGCCCGTTTTCCGCCATCGGGAAGAAGATGTACTTCACGCTCGCGGTCAGCGCCGCCACGGCAGCGGGATGCGCCGCGCTGGCCGACCGGGCGCGGATCACCGATCCCGCGGTGATGCCGCTCCCCGGCCCGGCGTCGGTGGTGTGGCGGGCACCGGACGGCCGCGCGGCGATGCTCCGCTGGGGCGGCCCCGGCGGCGGGACCGGCGGCGGGACCGTGCCGGGGGCGGCGGTTCCCGGTGCGGACCCGGCGGCGCCGGCCACGTCGCGCGCCGGGACGATCTGGGCCGGCCCGGCGACGCCCGGCAGCGACCGCGCGGCGGTGTACGCCCGGACCTCGCTCACCCGGGTGGACCCGGTGTACGTGGCGGAGATGCCGGGCGCGGTGATCGTCTCCGACCGGGCGACGTGGGCCGCCGCCGTCGCCGGGCGCCTGTCCGACCACGATCCGATGCTGGCCTGCGGCCTGCTCAACCTCGGCTTCCCGGTCGGCGCCGTGACGCCGTTCAAGGGCGTGTCGGCGCTCCCCCCGTCCACCACCCTGCACGCCCTGCACGGAGTCTCGGCGACGGCCGCCGACCGCGGCGGCGCTCGCGCGGACGCCGCGCGAGCGCAGGACGTCGCCACCGCGCTCGTCGAGGCGGTCGCCCCGCTGCGCGGGGCCGGGCAGCCCGTCGAGCTGAGCCTGACCGGCGGCAAGGACAGCCGCCTCGTCGCGGCCGCGCTCGTCGCGGCAGGGGTCCCGGTGCGCGCCCGGACGCACGGGTTCGCCGCCCATCCCGACGTCGTGATCGCCGCCGAGATCGCCAGGCGGCTCGGGATCGAGCACGCCGTCACGGCGCCCGCCGCGCCCGGCCAGCAGACCGACGTCCTGGGCCGGCTGCGGGCCGCGGTGCTGGTCGCCGACGGGATGCTGTCGGCGTTCGAGAACGTGGGCCGCCCCGACCCGGCGCGTCCGGCCGCGGTCACCGCGGGCGGGCACGGCGGCGAGCTGCTGCGCGGCGGCTACGCCGAGACCGCCGCCGGCCGGCGGGCCGCTCCCCTGCGGGCCGCCGAGCTGCTGCGCCGCCTGACCACCGGGCACATCGGCCTGCTCCGCCGCGGCGCCGCGGCCGGCTACGTCGCCAGCCTCGCGCCGTGGACCGCCGCGCTCGCCCGCGCGCCACTGCCGGCGCTCGACGACTTCTACCTGGTGAACCGGGCGGGCCGCTGGTCGGCCGCGGCCCGGCAGGCCTACCTGCTGCGGGAGAACCTGGTGCAGCCGCTGTTCGACGACCGCGTGGTGCGCGCGGCCCGCGCCGTTCCCCTGGCCGAGCGGGTGAGCGGCGAACTGTCCCGTTCCGTGCTCGCCATGCTGTGCCCGGGCCTGGCGGACGTTCCGCTGGCGGGAAAGGCACCCGCGGGCACGGCGCCGGCTCCGTTCGACTGGCGCCGCCAGTACGGCGCGCAGGTCGCCTCGTTCCTGCGCGACTACGTCCTCGATCACGGCACGGCCGGCGGCCTGTTCGAGGTGGTCAGCCGTCCCGCCGCGGAGAAGGTGCTCGCCCCGCCGCACGCCGACCGCGCCTCGGTGTGGGCGCTCGCCACCCTCGCCTGCCTGCTCTCCGCCGACTACCGCAACGCCCGCGAACCCGCCCCGTTGCTAACCGTCACCTGACCCCGCTGAACGTCGCCGACGCGGTACCGGGCGCCCGGCTGAACGTCGCGCCGACGCGGTACCGGGCGCCTGGCTGAACGTGGCCAACGGAGATCGGGCGCCCCGGGCGCCCGATACCGCCGCCCCTCCTCCCGCTTACGCCCCCCCGGAACCGGCCCGCGCACCGCTGAGCCCCACTTCGCACACTCTGCGGCCACTTAACCGCGCCGGTATGCCCGGTTTTATGCCATTATGGCCGCACGGAAAGTGTGCGAAGCCGGAAATGCCTGAACGTATGGTTCAGGCAAATCGGGCGCGACGGCTGGCCCGCGGGACGCACGCCCCGGCCCGTGCGGCCGGGGCGGCGGCCTGTGCGCGGGCGGCGGTAGCCGCGGCCGTACTTCGATGGCGGCGGTAGCCGCGGCCGTACTTCGATGGCGGCGCTAGCCGCGGCCGTACTTGGATTCGGCCTGCCAGAAGAAGACGATGCCGATGACGAAGAAGCCGATGCCCCAGCCGAGCGCGGCGAGCCACAGGTCGCTGTTGGTCACCACGGCCTGGCAGTACGCCTGCAAGTGGGGCACGGGGGACGTGCCCGCGGGCGGGTGGTGGAAGAGGCTGCACAGCCGCGCGCTGTAGGGCTGGTTGCCCGGCGCGTTCTGCCGGTAGGACCGCATCAGCG
>DATGLH010000088.1:0-16455 GCA_035294225.1 Trebonia sp. | reverse complement strand
CTGAGGCTCCCATGCTGCCCGCGGGGCGCGGACGGGACTGCCTGCCTGTTCCCGCATGGGCCGACGGCCGGCTTGGCCTGGCGGCATGCCCGCGCGAACCAGGGGACAGCCGGGCCCGCCACCGCCAGCTCGCCGCTAGTGCTCGCGCTGGCCGGACCCGGATCCAGGCGATGACCCGCTTCGGTCAGAGCGTGTTGCCGTATTCGGCCTGCCGCCCGTACGGGCGGCCAGTTAACGCCGCGCCCGGCGCATGCTTCACCGCGCGTTGCGACGGCGGAACGTCACGTCGCTGCTGCCCGCTTCCCAGTCCCCGAGAAGCGCGGCACCCCTGGCGAAGCCGGGACGCGGCTCGAAGCCCAGGCTCCGCGCGTAGTCCACAGCCCCGAACACGACATGCCGGGCCAGTCAGCGTGCCCGGTCACGCCGATTTGCCGGAACTCCGCCACTCGCTCCGCCAGTTCGCTACTCAGCGCTGCCCCTCCATGAACCTCGCGCGGGATACGCCCAGGGTCTTGCGTGGCCACGCGCTCATCCTCTTGCATCCGGTGCCTCGCACGAGACCAAAACCGTCATTCTGCCGGCCCGGATATGAAATAGTGCCTTCTCATGGCGGATCTGGGGGATGTGCGCATTCCGGCTGCGATGAGGCCGGCCGCGGAACAGGTCATCGCGTTGACGGACAAGGTGTGCGCTGACCTTCTTGATGAGGAGTACGCCATCCTTGCCAGGCAGGTGGTCGCGAAGCTAGCGCGCAAGCGGCCGTCGCCGTTGCAGTCCGGCCGAGCCGCGACGTGGGCCGGCGGCGTGGTGTGGGCGCTCGGGCAGGTCAACTTCCTTTTCGACCGGTCCGCCGAGCCGTACGTCACCCATGACGACCTGGCCGGCGCGTTCGGACTCAGCAAGTCAACGCTGGGTCAGAAGGCCAAGCAGATACGCGACATGCTGAAGATGACCTGGGCGACGCCGGAGTTCCTGCGGGCCGAGCGGATCGACGACAACCCGATGATCTGGTTCATCGAGGTGAACGGGCTGCCGTTCGACGCTCGCGGGCTACCTGTGGAGATCCAGGTGGAGGCATACCTGAAGGGGATCATCCCGTACGTTCCGTGCCTGGGACGCGACGGCACGGCCGCCGCTATGGCGGCCCGGCGGCCATGACGGCCCGCGTTGTGAGCCCCGGCTCCGCTCCTCACCCATAACGCAGATGAACCGTCTGTCCCGAATGCCGCGTCCAGCCGGGCTATCAACCAGCACGTGCGCCGATGACGCCCCCGCGGGCCGTCCAGGTGCGCGCCCGAACCCGGCGGCATCGCGTGACTTTGCACGGTAGTTGGCCAGATTCCGCAGGTAACTGGTCATGCAGGCGCGGGCTGGGCACCTGATGGCGGCGCGGTTCCGCTTGCGGGGCTGTGGTCCTGCGGCTGCTGGCTTTGCCGATGTCGGCCGCTGGTCGTGTCTTGCGTAATTTCCGGCCATCGCAGCTGGCGGGCCTGCCCTCCCGAGGCCCTGAGCCTCGCTTGCCGGCTAGCTGGGAGACCGGCTTCTGCCAGATCAGAAGGTAACGCCAGAAGAGGAGCCGTCGCACCCGGACACCGGGCAGTACCGTGGCGGCCTGGCGGGCGGCCTCCCGGGTGGTCAGCGGCGGATCCATGACCACGGGCATGATCGCGTGCGCGGAATCCTTCGCGAACCCGTTACTGCCTCCCAGCAGCCTTGTCGTGAGGAACATCGCGCCAAGCAGGCGATGTCCGGCTGCCGCGGCGATCTCGACAGGCCATTCCCGGTGCAGGTCCAAGCGGGGCAGCGCGACGGCGGCAAGGATCCCTCCGGGCCGCAGGGCGGCGGCGAGCACCGGAAGTACGTCCTGCAATGGCATGTGGTGCAGCGCGCTGATCGAGAAGACCGCATCGTAGCCCTTGCCCGGCAGCGGATCGGTTAGGACGTCAGCGAGAACGCAGTTCACGTTGCCAGGGGTGCGGCGCTTCGCCTCCTCGATCATCTTGGCGGAGCGATCAAGGGCGTCGACCTGTTCGCTCCGCTGGGCGAGCCGGGCCGCGAACGCCCCGGCGCCGCAGCCGACATCCAGCACCCGCCGGCAGGGCTGCGGCATCTGGCGGAGCAGCAGCCGGTGGTAATAGGCGTTGTGATCCCAATCGAGCACAGCCGTACGTTATCCCCGCAAGCTCAGCTGCTCGCGTCACATCGCCGAGTCGGGCGCACAAGGCGCTGGCGCCGACAGGGCGGGTTCGGGGGAGTGCCGTTGTATTTGCACTCCCGCTCACGGCGGACATTGACAGCAGCCCCGCCAGCGGCATCGAGCGGGCAACCGCCACAAAAATTACCTATAGAAATTCCAGCAACACAGACACCGTGATGAAATTGCACGCGATCAGCGCACGGCCAGATACCTGCACAATGGCCACTAGCCTGCAAGGTCAAACATCGCCCGCGCTCGTCGTTTCCCCTGAGTCGCTTAGGCACCTTGATGTTCCTTCGGATAGCGGTACTTGTCCGTCCACCTGCTCGACGCCAGTTCGATCAGATACGACGGCGGCCTGAGCGCGTCCGCCGGATACCCGTTTCCCGCAGGCGCATGCCCGTTTCCGGCAGGCTTAACAGCCGCGGCTGCTGGGGCTCCAGGTGATGCTGTACGAACCGGCTCACCGTCGGCCCTGTGCCTCTCACGAGCCGCGCGGGCCTGGCCAGCCCGGATCCGCCGGGCTGGCCAGGGCGAGGTCCGCGACAGCCCAATCCGGCCACCTGGCCCATCGTGCCGGGAAGCGGGCAGCCACGCCGCCAGGCTGGCACCGCCAGGCTGGCACCGCCAGGCACGATCTGCTGGTTCGGCCAACGTGCACGCCTCGCGCGCGGCTACGCCCTGGGTGGCTGGCGATCGGATGCTGCCGTAGTGGGCAGCGCCTGTTTGCCGCGTATGGCCCGGACCGTCCGCTCGGCTCACCGCTGGACGGGCCGGAAGGCGGCCAGCCGGGCCCGCCGCGGGCGATCGTGGTGCCCGGTCCCGCCCGGCCCGGTTCAGCCCGCCGACCGGCTGTCGGCGTCCGGAGGATCACCTCGTCGGGGAACTCGCCGTAGACCTGCCGCCGTGGCGGCGGTGCAGCGCGGTTCTGGCGGCCACGGTGATAGCGGCTCCTGTCACGGCGGCGGCCGCGACCGGCCTGACGAGCCGGAGCACGGCACCGGCGCTGGCGCGGCGATTGCGCAGCTTGCCGGTGAGCGCGGCCAGGGATGCCGACAGCCGGGCGCGGCGGCGCGCGATGAGGTGCCCTAGCGCGTCGGGGTCGCCGCGGGCGAAGATGGCCTGGTCGGCCACCTCCTGGCGTTCGGCTGAGGCCGGCCGGGCGCCGAGCAGCGGACGGTCACGCTGCCACCGGGCGATCTCGGCCGGGCTCGCATCCGGTCCCCGCCCTCCCAGCAACCCGGTTCGGAGCTGCCGGATGCGGCGCTGGATGGCATCCGGATCGGCGCCGTCTGACTGCCGGGCCATGTCAGCTCACCCGGAAGTTCCCGGCGTCGGCGCGCTTGAGTTCCAGCCCGAGTCCGGGGCGTGACGGGTCCGGCCGCAGCACGCCGCCTCGTGGGTCCAGTGCTCCGTCGAGCAGCATCCCCTCGATGCGGACGTGATCGTGGAAATACTCCAGGTGGCGCAGGTTGGGCACGGCGGCGGCGACGTGGGCGTGCAGGTTCGGCGCGCAGTGCCCGGAGACGTGCAGGTTGCGTGCGGCGGCGACCGCGGCGGCCCGGAGCCATTCGGTGATCCCGCCGCAGCGGGTCACATCGGCTTGCAGGCAGTCCACCGCCTGGCCCTCGACCATCCGGGCGAAGTAGGCCAGGTCGTATCCGTATTCGCCGGCGGCGACATCGGGCTCGACCTGGTCGCGGACCTCCCGGAGCCCGTCGAGGTCATCAGAGGACACGGGTTCCTCGAACCAGGTGACATTGGATTCGGCCATCCGGTGCGCGACGCGGATCGCCTGCTTGCGGGTATAGCCGCCGTTGGCGTCCACATACAGCTCTGTGTCCGGGCCAATCACCTGGCGGGCGAACGCGATCCGGGCCAGGTCCCGCTCCGGATTGGTGCCCCACGACTCCCCGATCTTGATCTTGACGCGGGGGATGCGCCACTCGCCGGTCCAGCGTTCCAGCTGGGCGCGGGCCGCTGTCTCGTCGTAGGTGGTGAAGCCGCCGCTACCGTAGATCGGCACCTCGGGGTACGCCACGCCGAGCAGCCGGCACACCGGCAGGCCGAGCAGGCGGCCCTTGAGATCCCACAGCGCGGTGTCGACCGCGGAGATCGCGCAGGACACCAGGCCGGGCCGGCCCAGGTTGCGGATGGCCCGGACCATGGCCTCCCAGGCTCCGGTGATGTCCATCGGGCTCCGGCCGGCCACGGCCTGGGCCAACGGTCCCTCGATGAGCGGCTTGCAGGCTCCGGCCGCGTAGGTGTAACCCAGGCCACGCTGGCCGCCGCCGCGGGCTTCGGCAACCACCAGCGTGGTCTTCGACCAGGCCAGGGTGCCGTCAGCCTCGGGCGCGTCGGTCGGGATCTGGTACACCGAAGCCTGGAGTGCCTCGATCTGGAGCTCCTGTCTCATGCCGGCGTCACCCCTCCAGCCCGCGGCCGGGCAGAGTGCCCAGCTCGTGGCGGATCGGCGGGGGAATGGTCAGGGCGGCCACCCGGGCCGCGATCGCGTCGCGCAGGCATACGACGCGGGCCAGCGGGCGCTGGGCCCGTGGCAGGACGGGCGCCGGGTGGACCCGGCGGGCGGCGAAGACGCCGGCCGCGGCGAAGGCGGTGGCCACCACGGCGTCGGCATATCCGAGCCGGCGACAGCGCCGGTCAGTAACGGCGAGTGCCAGCATCGACAGGGCGTGGGCGAGGTCTACCTCGGCTCCCAGCGCCAGCGTGGTGGCACTGGGCCGGGGGGCGGTGAGCGCGGCCTGGGCGAGTTGCCGGGCACCGAGCACGCGGGCCGCATCGCGGGCCCGCCCGTCCCGGGACCGGCCCGCCAGGCGCAGGAGAAGACCGGGGACGCCGAGCAGAGCCACTCCGTAGCCGCACCGGATAAGCGGGAACCAGCGGACCGCGGTTGCCTTCATCGCCACCGCCGCCCGAGGCCGGCCAGGACGGCGCCTGCCCCGGCGGCGAGCGCGGCCGTCCCGGCGACTAGGCGGGCGTGCTGGGAGATCCACAGTTCCGGGCTCCGGCTGTGGGACCGGCTGTCGAAGGCGCCGTGTGCCCCGTGGTCGGTGCCCGGCGCCCCGTCGACCGGTTCCCACAGGTTGTCCGGCCGGTCCGGGCCGACGTGTTCGCTGGTCTGCTGGGAGTCGTAGCCGGTACGGGCGAGGTAGCGGTCCAGCAGCGGGGCGGCGAACTTCTGCGCGAGGAGCGTCGCGGCGGTGGTGTCGCCGACCCAGTACTGCTTGCGCCGCGGGTGGTCAGCGGCGAAGACGACGCCGCGTGCGGCGAGCTCGGGTTGGTAGATCGGCGGAACCGGCTGCGGGTGCCGCGGCAGCCGGGACAGCACCCAGGAGAACTGCGGCGTGTTCACCGCCGGCATCTGGGCGACCGTGATGGCCACGTTGCTATGCTCGTGCAGCAGTTCGCAGCGGACCGACTCGGTGAACCCGTTGATGGCGTGCTTGGCGCCGCAGTACGCCGACTGCAACGGGATGCTGCGCAGCCCGAGCGCGGAGCCGACCTGCACGATGGTGCCGTGATCACGGGGTTTCATCCGGGACAGCGCCACCATCGTGCCGTACACGAAGCCGAGGTAGGACACCTCGGTGACCCGCTTGAACTCCTCGGGCCTGATCCCGGTGAACGGGGCGAACACCGAGGTGAACGCCACGTTGATCCACACGTCGATCGGCCCGAAGTGCTGCTCGGCCTGGTCGGCGGCGCGGTCGAGGGCGGCGTGGTCGGCGACGTCGGCGGGGATCGCCAGCGGCTTGCCCCCGCCGTCCCGCACATCGCGCGCGGCGCCGTCCAGCCCGGCCTGCCCCCGGGCGATCAGCGCCACGTTGGCGCCACGCCGCCCGTACAGCTGGGCGACGGCGCGGCCGATGCCGGCGCTGGCTCCGGTGATAGCGACGGTCTGTGTCATGGTGTTCCTTTCTTCCCGGCGGTCCGGTCATCGGCGCCGCGGCTCGTCCGGCTGGGTGCCCCGCCGGGTCAGCTCCCGCGGAGCGGCGCGGGGACGTCGGCCAGGGTGGCGGCGCATTCCAGCAGCAGGGCGTGCACGAAGGCCTGCGGCAGGTTGCCGCGCAGCTGCCGCTGGGTGGTGTCGTATTCCTCGCAGAACAGCCCGGCCGGGCCGCATGCGGCGCGATTGCGCTCGAACCACCGCAAGGCCCGCGCCTGACTGCCTTGCTGGTGCTCGGCGAGCGCCATCATGAACCCGCACAGCAGGAATGCCCCCTCGGCGTCGCCGAGGTCGCGGTCGTCGTGCCGGAACCGGTAGACGAACCCGTCGGCCGACAGCTGGCCGCGGACCGCGGCGAGGGTGGCAACCGTGCGCGGGTCGCCGGCGGGCACGGCGCCGCGGACCGGGGGCAGCAACAGCGACGCGTCCGGCCCGGTGATGTCAGGGCTGCGTTGCCATTGCCCTTCCGGGTGCAGGCTGGTGGCCGCGGTGTCAGCCAGGATGGCGTCGGCCAGCGCCACGGCCGGGCCGGCTTCCTGGCCGGCGTCGGGCAGGGCGGCGACCGCGCGGAGCCCGGCCACGCAGGCCAGCCGGGACTGGGTCCAGTGCCGGTCGTCGAGTTCCCAGATCCCGGCCTCGGCGTCGTGCCAGCGCTTCTCGATGGCCGCGACCGCGGCCCGGGCCGCACGCCACCCCTCGGCACCGAGCCGGCCGGCCCGCCCGGCGGCGGCCAGCAGTTGCAGCGCCTCACCGAACGCGTCGAGCTGGAACTGCTGGTTCACCCAGTTGCCGACCTTGTCGGTGCCGCCCGGGTACCCGGGAAGGTCCAGGGTACGCTCTGATGGCACCGCGCCCCCGGCGACGGTGTAGGCGGGCTTGAGCTGCGGACCGTCTTCGAGGAGACGGGCGCCGACGAACCCGGTCGCGGCGTCCAGCAGCTCCGCCGCCCCGGCCGCGGCGGCCGCCATGCCGGCGTAGGACTGGTCACGGATCCATGCGTACCGGTAGTCGTAGTTGCGGCCCGCGCCGGCCCGCTCGGGCAGGCTCATCGTCGCGGCGGCGACCATGCCGCCGCCGACGCTGGTCAGCCCGCGCAGCACCGCGTAGGCGTGGCGGGCGTCGCGAGGAGCGATGGTGCGGTCCAGCCTGGGCACTGCGCGCCGCCAGGCCGCGGCGGTGGCTTCCCAGGCGGCATCAGGGTCGGCCGGCGTCTTGTCCAGCGGCTGCTCGGACATCTCGAGCACCAGGTCGTGGTGCCCGCCCTCGTCCACCGTGATCTCGTACGCGAGGACCTCGCCGCGGCCGTCCGCGTGGCGCAGCGCGCGGGCGCCGTCCGCGCCGGTCCACCGCCAGTGCAGGGATCCGGATCTGCCGCTCCACATCCCGTCGTGCCGGGAGAGGCGGCCCGCCGGGTGACGGCCGAAGCCGGCCCGCGGTTCCAGCAGCACCCGGACCCGGGCAGCGCCGCGACAGGCGACGATCCGGCGCAGCACCACCACCCGGCCGACGTCGCCGGGGAAGGCCAGCGCTTCCCGGCACTCGATCACGCCGTCGCTGGTGACCCACCGGCTGCGCCAGATCAGGCTGCCCGGCTCGTAGTAGCCGCCCCACACGTGCCGTACCTCGGCCGGGGTGACGGCGTAGACTCCCCCGCCGCCGATCATGGCGGAGAACACGGCGTCGGAGTCCCAGCGGGGCGCGCACATCCAGGTGATGTCGCCCTGCGGGCCGACCACCGCGCCGCGTTCCCCGTCCGCCAGCAGCGCGTACTCGCGCAGCACCCGCGGCGGGAAGGCCGTGGCGGTGTCGATCGTTTCCGCGCTTGACATGGCGGGTGGCTCCTTCTTCTCTTCCTCGTGTTCCTCGTGCGGGCGGCAACGCGGCAGGGGCCGGTCAGATGCCGGCGGCGCTGGCGTAGTACTGCTGGTCTTCGCGCCACCCGCCCTGGCCCATGCCGATGTCGGCGACCGATGCGGTGAATTCGATGGCGGCGATCCACTTGACCATCTTGAAGCCGAGCTGGGTCTCGATCCGTAGCCGCACCGGCGCGCCGTGCTCCACCGGCAGCGGCGCGCCGTTCATGTCCAGGGCGAGCAGGGTCTGCGGTTTGACGGCCAGGTACATCGGGATGGACCCGTAGAAATAGCCGTAGCGGCCCTCCCCCTCGGTCAGGCCCTTGTCGTCCATCGCGTAGAACACCACATGCCGGGCGGCGGGATGCGGCTTGACCACCTCGATCAGCCGGGCCAGCGGTAGACCGCCCCATTCGGCGATGCCGGTCCAGCCCTGGATGCAGTTGTGCTTGGTGATCTGCCGCTGGTATCCCAGGGCGCGCAGCCCGGGCACCGATAGCGACACCGGATGCTCGACCAGGCCGCCGACGTCGAGGCGGTAGTCGCGGAACCCGTCGGCGGCCATCCGCTCGTACTCAGGGCCGGCCGGCGGGTAGCCGTTCACCAGGTGGTAGGCGGAGACGCGGCGGCGCGGGAAGTGCTGGCGGGAGACGAACGCCCGGGACAGCGCCCGCTCGAACGGGTCGACCGTGAAGCCGAGCAGCCGCTGGGTGGCCCGCCGGTAGCGCAGCGAGAACCAGCTGATGCCGACGTGGAAGACCAGGATGCAGAAGATGCCGGCCAGGCCGACGCCCAGGGCCAGCGCACGGCCGCCGTGCCCGCCCAGCACGATCTTGACGAACTCGCCGGGCAGGCTGTGGACGATGACCATGAAGGTGTGCAGCGCGGTGAACGCCGCGAACAGGCACAGCCCGATGAAGTGCCAGCTGCGGGCGCCCTGCTTGCCGCCGAACAGCTTCGCGTACCAGGGGAAGCGCCCGATGACCGACGGGGACATCGCCGCGCCGGACAGCACCTGTAGCGGCGCGAGCACGAAGATCAGCAGGAAGTAGGTGAGCTTCTGCGCGGCCTCGAACGGCTGGCCGGGGATCTTGCCGGGGAGCTGGAAATGCAGGTAGGTGCCGACCGCCCTTATCGAGTCGGGGAAGATCGACCAGCTGTCAGGGATCAGGTAATGCCAGTAGCCGGTGGCGAAGACCAGCGCGATGTAGACGGCGCCGGTCAGGATCCAGAACTGGACCGTCATGAAGTGCCAGTGCCGGCCCAGCCCCAGGTTCTTGCGGCCGGGCAGCGCGATGGCCGGCGGCCAGGACACCTCCTCGTCCAGCGTGGTCCAGGGCTGCCGGGAGTCCGCGCTGAAGGTCTTCTTGGACAGCCGCAGCCACTGCCGGCCCGGCGGGGTGTCATCGTGCCAGTACAGCTTCGGGAACGCTGACAGCACCTCCAGCCCGGACCGGGCCAGCAGCAGCATGAAGAAGATGTTCAGGAAGTGGGTGACCACGACCCACAGCGGGAAGAACGCCGGATGCTGGCTCATCGCCGCCTCCGGCCGCCGCCCGCCGTGCCCGCGCGGGCTGCCGGGTCGTCGTCCATTGCCGCGCCGGAGGCCATCCGCTCGGCCAGCCGGGAGGCCAGGGCCATGATGGTCAGCGCCGGGTTCGCCGAGCCCTGGGTGGGGCAGACCGAGCCGTCGGCGAGGAACAGGTTCGGCACCGCCCAGGCCCGCTGGCTCGCGTCGATTACGCTGTCGTCCGGCGAGGAGCCCATCCGCGCGCCGCCCACCAGGTGCGCGTAGCGGCGGATGGTGAGCACGTCCTGGGCACCGGCGGCGTGCAGGATGTCGGTGATGAGCCTGGTGGAGTACTCGACGTTGGCCTTGTCGTTGTCGCACAGCGAGTAGTCCATCCGGGCGACCGGGATGCCGTAGGGGTCGGCCTCCCCGGCGATGGTGATCCGGTTGCCGGGCTGGGGCAGCAGCTCGTTCAGCACGCCGACGGTGGTCCAGTGATTGTAATCGCGCATGTACTCGCGCAGCGCCCGCCCCCAGTGCCCGTCGGCGAGCACGTGCTCGGCCCAGGCGATGGGCAGCGGGGCGACGGTCTGGATGGAGAACCCGCGGGCGAACCCCCGGGCCGGGTCGGTCTCGTAGAACTGCTCGGAGGACACCTCCGGTGGCGGCGCCTTGTACATCCGCAGCTCGTCGGGGAACCGCCCTGCCGTCTGGCTGGCGCCCTGCACCATGATGTACCGGCCGACCTGGTCCTCGTTATTGCACAGGCCGCGCGGGAAGCGCCGGGAGACCGAGTTGAGCAGCAGCCGGGGGGTCTCGATGGAGTACCCGGCGAGGGCGACGAACCGGGCCCGCTGCCGCCGCTCGGCTCCGCCGATCTCGTCGAAGTAGACGACGCCGTCCGCCTTCCCAGTGGCCTCGTCCAGCTCGACCCGGGCGGCCATGCAGTCCGCCCGGATCTCCACCCCGTGGGCGAGAGCGTCGGGCAGGTGGGTGACGTACGGGCTCGCCTTGGCGTTGACCTTGCAGCCCTGCAGGCAATAGCCGCGGTAGATGCAGTGCGGCCGGTTGCCGAACGTGCCGTTGACGATGCCCACCGGACCGGCCCGCATGCCGATGCCGAGCTTCAACGCGCCTTCCCAGATCCTGGCCGCCGCTCCGGAAACCGGGTGCGGGGAGAACGGGTACCGGTGCGGATATCCCCACGGCCAGTCCTGCCCGGCCACCGGCAGTTCCCGCTCCACCCGCTCATAATGCGGGCGCAGCTCCGCATAGCTGACCGGCCAGTCGGCGCCGACCCCGTCCAAGGTGGCTGTCCGCAGGTCCGACGGGTGGAACCGGGGACAGTAGCCCGCATAGTGGATCATCGAGCCGCCGACACCGCGGCCGGAATTGTTCTTGCCCAGCTCGATCGGGTCGGCGCCGCCTATGATCCGCTTCTGCGTCCAGTACAGGTGATGTGACCCGGCTTCGTCGGACACCCAGTCGTCGTCCGGGTGCCAGAACGGGCCCGCCTCCAGCATCACGATCCGCCAGCCATGCCGGGCCAGCCGCTGGGCGAGCACCGAGCCGCCCGCGCCCGCCCCCACGATGACCAGGTCGACCTCGTCGGAATCGGCGTAGCGGCGCATGGTGCCCTCACCAGGCAGCTGCCGGGAGTGCACGTCCAGCAGGTACCGGGAGTCGTTGCGGGCCGGGCCGAGCGCGCCCTTCAGCAGCCCGCGCAGCAGGTCGCCCGTCACGGCTGCCCTCCCTCCGCGACGCGGCCCGGATCTTCGCTGGTCGCCCCGTGGGTCTCGAAGGGCTCGGTGGTGCTCAGCGGGCCGAGCCGCATGAACCCCCGCGGGTAGGCGGGGCCGCCGAAACCGATCTCGTTCCACGCCCAGGGATGGGAGTAGAAACCGGCCAGCACCGCCCGCATGCATACCGACCAGGCGCGGGAGGCGTTCAGCTTGTCCCAGACCCCGCCCGCCAGCTGGCCGCTGGCCAGCTGGCCGACGATCGCCTCGCGGGTGGCCGGCTCGGCGGCGGCAAAGCCGTCCTTGCCGTAGCGCGAGCGCGCCACCTCATCCAGGCCGCGCAGCACCAGCCGCCAGGTATCGCGGTCGTCGGGCATGTCCGCGTACTGGTAGCCGTCCAGCCGGCCGTCGGCGAGCTTGCCGTCGACGAACTCTGCCACCGGCACCCGCGGCTCGCCGTCTTGGGCCAGCACCGTGTCGCAGAAGGCGCGCAGGGCCGGCTCCTCCTCCAGGCTGAAGAACCGCAGCGGCCCGGGCCGGCCAAGACGGCCCAGGACGACTCTCCTGGTCGCCTCGTCCCAGCTGCCCGCGGCCTCCAGGACGTCGTAGTCGGGGTACCGGCCGATCATCTGCGGCGTCGTGCCCCGCCGCTGCCGGGGCAGCCAGGACGGGTGCGGCGGCTGCCGCTCGGGGCGCAGGTTGGGCAGGTGACCGGGGTCGCGGAAATCAGGCACGGGCGCCCCTTGGGCGCCTTGGCCGCCCGGCCCGCCCGCGCCAGTTCTCCCGCCTCAGGACGGCGGCCAGCAGGCCCATCGCGCCGACGATGCTCATCAGGCCCGGGGCGGCGATCGGCGGCCCCATCGGCACGTTGTAGGAAGCCAGCTTCCAGCCGCCAGGCTTGCGCGCGACCCCGCGCGCGTGGAAGTACTCCCCAGCCAGCCCGTTCAGGGTATAGATCCCGGCGGTGACCGGCAGCGCGGTCTTCGCCCACCGCCTGCTGAAAACCCCGGCGATCCCCGCGACCACCAGCGGCGGGGTGACGACGATCGGCGACCACATCCACTTGTTGCCGAAACTGCCCTTGTAGTGCTCGATGTAGACCTCCGCGGTGGTGATCACCGCCGCCACGGCCGTCATCCCGGACAGGGCACGCTCGAACCGGCCATGCTCGATGTCGGACAGCTCCCGCGCGATCAGGCTCCGAGGCTGGCGGGGCTTACCCAGCCGACGCGTCACGCTCATGGTCACCGTCCCGGCCTCAGTTCCTGGGCGAACTCGCGGGCCGCTTCGATCGCGCCGGACAAGCCCGTCTTCGGCGCGGCGATGAACGACTTGGTCATCGCCTCCATCTGCTCGAACGTGACGTGCGGCGGGATCGGCGGCTCCTCCGGGTCGGTCATCGCGTCGATGATGACCGGCCGGTCCGCGGCGAACGCCTCCCGCCAGGCACCGGCGATCTGCGCCGACCGCTCGACCTTGATCCCGTGCAGGCCGATCATGTCCGCCCAGGCGTGGTACGGAACGTAGGGGATGTCCTGGGATGCCTCGAACTTCGGATCGCCCTCCATCGCCCGCTGCTCCCAGGTGACCTGGTTCAGGTCCTCGTTGTTCAGCACCAGGACCACCAGCCGCGGGTCGTCCCAGGTCCGGTAGTACTTGGCCGCGGTCAGCATCTCAGCCATCCCGCCCATCTGCATTGCCCCGTCGCCGACCATCGCCACCGCCACCCGGTCCGGGAAGGCGAACTTGGCGGCGATCGCGTACGGCACCCCCGGCACCATGGTCGCCAGGTTCCCCGACAGCGACGCCTTCATCCCGCGCCGGATCTTTACCTGGCGGGCGAACCAGTTCGCCGCCGAGCCCGAGTCGGACGACAAGATCGCGTCGTCGGGCAGCTGGCGGGACAGCTCGGCGAACAGCGCCTGCGGCCGGATCCTTGGCCGGTCCCGGTCCACGTCGGCCGGCTGGGCGCGGTCGTCCATCAGCCTCCACCACTCGGCCACGTTCCTGGTGATCGTCTCCTGCCAGGAGCGGTCGTCCTTACGCTTCAGCAACGGCAGCAGCCCGGCCAGGGTCTGCTTGCTGTCGCCGATCAGCGCCAGGTCCATCGGGTAGCGGATCGACAGCATCCGCCCCGACACGTCGATCTGGATGCCCTTGGCCTGCCCCTCGGTGGGCAGGAACTCCGCGTACGGGAAGCCAGAGCCGACCATCAGCAGCGTGTCGGCCTCCTGCATCATGTCCCAGCTCGGCTTGGTGCCCAGCAGTCCGATCGCCCCGGTGCAGAACGGCACGTCGTCCGGCACCGCCGCCTTGCCCAGCAGGGCCTTGGCGATCCCGGCGCCCAGGATGTCCGCGGCCGCGATCACTTCATCGGTGGCATGCAGCGCGCCGGCGCCGACCAGCATCGCCACCCGCTGGCCGCCGTTCAGCAGGTCCGCCGCGGCCCTCAGGTCCTGCTCGGCCGGGATCTGCCGGCCGGGCCAGAAGCCCAGCCCCGAGTGCACGGTGTGGGTCAGCTTGGGCTGCTCGGGGACCGCGTCCATGTCCTGCACGTCCGCGGGGATGATCATCGCGGTGACCGTCCGTTCGGCCATCGCGGTGCGCAGCGCCCGGTCCAGGACGTGCCGGATGCTGCCGGGCGTGTTGACCTGCTCGCAGTAGGCCGACGCCACATCGCTGTACAGCTGCGGCAGCTTCACCTCCTGCTGGAAGCTGCCGCCCAGCGCCCGGACGAACGTCTGCCCGACGATGGCCACCACCGGCTGGTGATCGAGCTTCGCGTCGTACAGGCCATTCAGCAGGTGGATCGCGCCCGGCCCCGAAGTGGCCATGCACACCCCCACCTCGCCGGTGTACTTCGCGTGCCCGCACGCCATGAACGCGGCCATCTCCTCATGCCGGGTCTGCACAAACCGCAGCCCGTCCTGATGACGGCGCAGCGCGCCAAGGATTCCGTTGATCCCGTCCCCGGGGAACCCGTAGATCGTGCTCACGCCCCACTCGATCAGCCGCTCGCACAAGTAGTCACCAGCAGTGCCAGTCATTTACACACCCTCTCCGGTCAGGTTCAGCCAGGCCGACCGCGGAACGTGCCGAGGAATCCGGGCGGCCAGGCGGCCGGGCGCTCGACACAGGCGGAACGGCTCGGCATGCGCGTCGGCGAGACGGCAGCTACCCGGCGCGCGCCGGGTAAAACTCGCGATACGACATGAATTCCTTCCCGGCCCGCCAGGTCAGCGGTTCTGCGGCGGTTCGGTGGCACCTGCCGTCGGGCCGGGCAGGATCCGGCGGCGCCGCCGCGGGGTGCACCCGGCCCTGCCGTGCACCTGCCGCTTGATCGTCTTGGGAGCCAGCCAAGTGGAAGGCCTTCTACGGGGACCGGCCCATGTTCGTGTTCACCACTAGGTCCCTCCCATGCCCCGAGGGCGCAGACGTCCGCTTCGCATCAGGCAAGGTCGCTGACCACTTCCCGGCGATCACGGCGGCAGCCGGAGAGCGGGCGATCTGGATAGTCGGCGGCGGCCTGGCCGGCCAGTTCCACGATGCCGGGCTGCTGGACGAGATCAGGCTGACAGGGGCCCCTGTTGCCCTGGACGGCGGTGCCCCGCTGCTGCCCCGCACGATACGCGCGCAGCATCTCACGCTGACCGGGCTGGTCCCGGCGTAGTTCTTGCGGGCCTTGGCGCTGGCGCGGCGGTCAGGGTCGTCGCCGAACTCGCCCAGCACCGGGCCGCGAGGACCTTGCCGAGGCCCGGCTGGCTGAGGATGATCTCAGCGTCCCGGGCCCGGCCAAAACACTCACTCACCCGCTCTTCCATGACCGCGATCTCCTCGCTGGCCATGGCGATCATCCGCACCAGCGACCGCACGATCGCGGCGTAGGCGTCACCACGTCAGGCCGCGAGTCCGTCACCGGCCAAAGGCCCAACCAGCCAGGCATGCATCGGGCCGTCCCAGGAGCCGGCTTGATCATCACCTTGCGCTGCGCCAAGGCCGGCAGCCGCTGGGAAGCCACCTGCCGCAACCGTCACAACCAGGCAGGGCGGCATGACCACCCTGACCGGCTCCGGGGCTAAAACGGTTGGACTCGGGCGGGGTGGGACAGTCATAGTCAGGGCATGCGCATCACGTTCCGGCGGTTCCCCGGCGGGGTGGCCTCGTACTCGGAGATCGAGCGGGACGACGGGGCGGTGTTCCGGATGGCGGAGTTCACCCGGGGCGGGGCGCGACTCCCGCACGACCTGCGCCACCTGATCGTGGAGCTTGAGCTGGGCATCACCGATGGGATCTGGGGCACCATCGCCGACGGCGGGATATACACCAGCATGCGCTTCACGGGCGGCCACCGCCTGCCGCACGATGCGGCCCGCAAATCCGACGCGCTGAAGAAGGCCCGCCGCCACCGCATCGCCCGGGCCGAACTCTTCGCCAACCTCGCGGAGTCCATTGCCGCCCTGGACTCCCCGGCGGACGCGCAGGTCAGGGAAATCGTCCACAGGCACCTCGCGGCCGTGCCGCTATCGGAGCCCGGCCAGGACCCGGCGCACGTCGTCGAACTCCCGCCGTCGTCCGCCCTCGTCGAGGCGGCGGCCGCCTTGCGCACGGCCGCCCAGAAGTGGGCCACCCTGCCGGTCGGCGCCGAGCTTTCCTGCGAGTGGACGCCCCACCAGCCTCCCGCCCGGACCCGCGCCGCCGTGCGGCAGGCCCTGACGACCGTGCACGCGCGGCCCCGCCGCATGGACGGGCGGCCCCGCCGCAAGGGCGGGAAGGACTCCGGGAAGGCAGAGGACCGCCACGGCTGGCGCCGCCGGGAACCCGGGAGGCATACCTGGCGGCTCGCATGGCCCGGTGCCTCCGCGACCTCGGCGGAGTAAGCCACGCCGCCCGCTACGCGCGCCGCTCCCTGGACATGGACGGCCCTGCGTGCGGGGGTCGCGCGTTCACCCTGTCCCTTGCCCGCCGCTTATGCCGCCCGGGGCGAACCAGAGCAGGCAGCGGCGCCGGGCGGCAGGCACTGAACGGGACCGTCAGGCTCACCTCCGCGCGCAGCATCCGCTACGTCCGCGACCTAGTGCGGGCCCTGCGCCCGCGAGCCGACGTCCCGGCCGTCCGGGACTTCACGGCGGAGGTACGCGAGCGGCTGCCCGCCGCAGCAGGACATGCCGCGCCCCGATGATCGTGATCGC
>DATGLH010000087.1:0-7923 GCA_035294225.1 Trebonia sp. | reverse complement strand
TTCGCCATCGACTCGATCCCCGCGGTGCTCGCCATCACGACCGACACGTTCGTGGTCTATACCTCTAACGTGTTCGCCCTGCTGGGCATGCGAGCGCTGTACTTCCTGCTGGCGGGGGCGGCCGCCCGGTTCCGCTACCTGCGGGCCGGCCTGGCCATCATCCTCGCCGGCGTCGCGGTCAAGATGCTGACCGCGGGCATCTACGAGCTCCCCGTCTGGGTCTCGCCCGCCTTCATCGCCGTCGTGCTCGGCGCTGTCACCGTCCTGTCCGCCCGCGGCAACCGCCGCCGCCCTGGCACCGTCCTGTCCGCCCGCGGCAACCGCCGCCGCCCTGGCCGCCCGGCCGAGGCGGCCGATGCGGCCGGGCCAGGCGAGCTGGCCGATGCGTGCGGGCCAGGCGAGCTGGCCGATGCGGCCGATGCGGCCGATGCGGGCGGGCCGGCAGAGGCGGCCGGCCGGGCGCGCTAGGCAGTGGCCGGGAGGCTGCCGTCATGCTGTGCCGGCGCGGCTGCCGTCATGCTGTGCCGGCACCCGCTGCGGGAACAGCAGCCAGCGCAGCGCCTCCCGGCCGTCGGCCAGGTCCAGGCGGCGGACCAGCGCGGGCAGCGCCGCCGACTGGCTGGTGTGCGCGGCGGCAGCGGACTTCTGGATGGCGCGAGCGGTGGCCGCGTCGGCGCCCAGATCGACCGTCCAGGCACCGGTCATGCCCGGCCGGGTGCGCGCCACGGCCGGGACGCCGGCCTGCGCGGCGGCGGCTGCGGCGGCGCGGGCGACCGCGGTGTCGCCCTGGTCGCCGTCCTCGGGGGCGATGACCAGCAGCATGTCGGCCGAGTGCAGGCAGATCGCGCGGTGAATCCGGCCGGCGAGCTCGGCCGCCGGGTACCGGTGCAGCTCCCCGTCGCGGTAACTGGCGACCGTGAGCTCGCGGACACCCAGGACGGTGGCGGCCAGCTGGAGTTCCCAGGGCCGGACGGCCTCGAGCCGTCCGGAGGCGGAGTTCTGCGGAGAGGTCTCGCCGCGGGTCAGGCACAGCAGGCTCAGGCTGGCCCCGGCCCGGCGGAAGGCGTACAGCAGGCCGCCGAGGTCCGCCGACTCCTGTCCGGGCCGGGCGATCACGGCCAGCACGCTGACGGCCCTTGGCAGCGAGCCGCCGGCGGCGGGGCCCGCGGCCCTCGGGGAGGTGGTGGCTGTCGCGGTGGTCATCAGATGCTCCTTCGGCTCCGGGTGCGGGACGCCGGGCACCCGCATCGCGAGCGGCCGGCTCTCCTCACCGTCGCCGAGGCCCATGAGGCTTCTGTGTGCTGGTTGTGGAGATGGGATGGAAGTGACCACAGGACGCGAACCGCCCATAGTCGCCGGCCGTCCGCCGGCCGCCCGTGACCCGGCCGTGAGGGGCGGGCCGGCCGGGTTACGGCTCGCCGGGGAGCGGCAGCACCTCGATGACGCTGCCGCTGGTGAAATGCCCCTGCCCGATGGGGATCCGCCACCACGCGCCGGCGCGGGCGAGCTGGCTGACCGATCCGGCGCCGCGCCGGGCCGGCGTCGCCAGGGTGCCCTCCGGCGATGCGGTCAGCACCACCGGCACCCAGTCCTCCACCCCGGGCGGGGAGGTCCAGTCGCGGGCCAGCGTGACCCGCTGCGTGAGCTCGGCGCGCTGCCAGCCCGCGATGGCGGCGAGCACCGGGAGGGCGAACAGTTCGAAGATCACCGCGGCGGCCAGCGGGTAGCCGGGCAGCCCGACGACCGGGACTGCCCCGGCTGGCTGGCGGGCGCGGGCATGGCCCGGCTTGGCGTGGCCGAGCAGCACCGGATGGCCGGGCCTGACCGCGGCGCCGGCCACGGCCACGCCGCCGACCTGGGCGAGCACGTCGGCCGTATGGTCGCCACGGCCCCGGCTGGAGCCGGCGATGATCAGCACCACGTCGGCGGCGGGCGCGCACTGCCGGATCGCGGCGGCGAGCGCGTCCGGGTCGTCCGGCTGCACGTCGCTGACCACCGGCAGCGCGCCGGCCTGCCGGCACCGCGCCGCGAGCATGATCGAATTGCTGTCGACGATCTCACCGTGCCGCAGCGTTGACCCGACCGGCCTGATCTCGTCCCCGGTCGGGATGATCGCGGCCACGGGCCGGCGCGTCACCGCGAGCGCCGCGTGTCCGCCCGCCGCCGCGGCGGCCAGGTCGGCCGGGCGGAGCCGGCGGCCGGCCGGGACGAGGACCTGGCCCGGCGTGAAATCCTCGCCCGCCGCGCGGACGTTGCGCCCGGGCGGCACCGGGCCTGCCAGGCCGGTGATCGCCACGCTGCCGTCCGGCTGCGGGCAGACCCGCTCGCGCTCCACGACGGTGTCCGCGCCCGCCGGCACCGGGTCACCGGTATCGATCCAGGTGAACGCCGGGCCAGGCAGCCGCGCCGAGCCATCGAGGACCGGGCCGCTGAGGGCGGACGCGGCCACCGCGATGCCGTCCATCGCCGCGCAGTCCGCGCGGGGCGACGGCCACCGCGCGAGCACCGGGGCCGCCGTCACCCGTCCGAGGCCGTCGGCGACCGGCACCTGCTCCGCGGCCGGCGCGGCGCGCCAGCCGGCCCGCGCGCAGGCGTCCATCCACAGCGCGTAGGCGGCCCGCGGACTCGGCCTGCCGCCCGTGCCGGGACCGCCCGTGCCGGGGCCGCCCGTGCCGGGGCCGCCGCCCGTGCCGGGGCCGCCGCCAGTGCCGGGGCCGGCGCCCGTGCCGGGGCCGCCGCCCGCGCCGGAGGTGCCGCCCGCGCCGGGACCGTTCATGCCGTCAGCCGCCCCGCGCCGGCGTAGACGTTCATCGAGGGACCGCGCAGGAAGCCGACGAGCGTGAGCCCGGCCTCCCCGGCGAGGTCGGCGGCGAGCGACGACGGCGCGGACACGGCCGCCAGCAGCGGAATCCCGGCCAGCACGGTCTTCTGGACCAGCTCGAAGGATGCCCGGCCGCTCACCAGCAGCGCGCACCCGGCCAGCGGCAGCTTGTCGTTGAGCAGCGCCCAGCCCACGATCTTGTCGACCGCGTTGTGCCTGCCCACGTCCTCGCGCACCGCGATCAGCTCGCCGGAGGCGGTGAACAGCCCGGCGGCGTGCAGGCCGCCCGTGCGGGAGAAGACCCGCTGCGCCTCGCGGAGCCGGTCCGGCAGCGTCGCGAGCACGGCGGGGTCGAAACGGGTCTCGTCGCGGGCAAGCGGCGTGCGCGGCAGCAGGCAGATGTCCTCGATGCTGGTCTTGCCGCACACGCCGCACGCGCTGGTGGTCATGAAGTTCCGCCGGGCCCCCGCCGCCACGGTGACGCCCGGGGCGAGCCGGACATCGGCGATGTTCCCCAGCTCTCCCTCGCCGTGATCGGCATGGCCGCACGTGGTCCCGTCGCACAGCTTTATCTCGGTGATGTCCTCCGGGGAGCGCACCACGGCCTCGCTCACCAGGAACCCCGCCGCGAGCTCCACGTCGTCCCCGGGAGTGCGCATGGTCATGGTCAGCGCGGCCCCGTCCACCCGGATGCCGAGCGGCTCCTCGACGGCCAGCAGATCGGCGCGCCAGCCGGCCCGCGGGGCCGCGCCGCGCGCATCGGGCGGCAGCGTCAGCCGCAGCACCCGCCGTCGTGCCGTACGCCCTGACATGCCATCAGCGTACGCCGAAGGCGCCGGCCGGCCGAGCGGCGGTGCGGCGGCGCCGCCCGCCGGCGATGCCGGCCTGGTTGATCTGAGCGCGCTTGTCTCTGTATGGTCTAGACCATAGGGGAGGGCCGGACGCGACCCCGGCGTCGGCGTCCCGCACCCCCGTGTCCGATAATCTCCCCGGGAGTACGCAGTGGCCGGGGACGTTGGACTCTAGCCGCACGCGGCAACGGTGAGGAGATTGGTGCTGTGACCATTCGAGTGGGAATCAACGGTTTCGGCCGCATCGGCCGGAACGTCTGGCGGGCGGTGAACGCCCCGGGAAACGACCGCGGGATCGAGATCGTCGCCGCCAACGACCTCGGCGACGTCGCGACGATGGCGCACCTGCTCAAGTACGACACCGTGATGGGCACGCTGCCGCAGCAGGTGTCCGTCGACGGCGACACCATCATCGCCGGCGGCAAGGCGATAAAGATCCTCGCCGAGCGCGACCCGGCCCGCCTCCCCTGGGGCGACCTGGGCGTCGACATCGTGATCGAGTCGACGGGGCGGTTCACGAACGGCAAGCAGGCCGCCGCGCACCTCGAGGGCGGCGCCAAGAAGGTGATCATCTCCGCCCCCGCCAAGGAAGAGGACATCACGATCGTGATGGGGGTCAACGACGACAAGTACGACCCCGCCAGGCACCACATCCTCTCCAACGCCTCGTGCACCACGAACTGCGTGGCGCCGATGGCGAAGGTGCTGCTCGAGAACTTCGGCATCGTCAAGGGCCTGATGACCACGGTGCACGCCTACACCCAGGACCAGATGCTCCAGGACGGGCCGCACAAGGACCTGCGCCGGGCGCGCGCCGCCGCGCTGAACATCGTCCCGACCTCCACCGGCGCGGCGAAGGCGACCGCGCTCGTGCTGCCGGAGCTCAAGGGCAAGATGGACGGCTACTCGCTGCGCGTCCCCGTGCCGGACGGGTCGATCACCGACCTGGTGGCCGAGGTCGGCCGCGAGGTGACCAAGGACGAGGTGAACGCCGCGTACAGGGCCGCCGCCGAGGGCGCCCTCAAGGGCATCCTGGCCTACACCGAGGACCCGATCGTGTCCTCCGACATCGTCGGCTCGCCGGCGTCGTGCACGTTCGACGCGTCGATCACCATGGCGTACGGCAATCAGGTGAAGGTCTTCGGCTGGTATGACAACGAGTGGGGCTACTCGTGCCGGACCGCCGACCTTGCCGCGCTCGTCGCCTCCCGCATGGGCTAGCCCATGCGGACCATCGACGACATCGAGGTCGCCGGGCGCCGCGTTCTCCTGCGGTCGGACCTGAACGTCCCGCTGGACAAGTCCGGCAGCGGAGCGATCACCGACGACGGCCGGATCCGCGCCAGCCTGCCGGTGATCCGCAAGCTCGCCGGCCGCGGCGCCCGGGTCGTGGTCATGGCCCACCTGGGCCGCCCCGCGGGGGAGGACTTCGCCGCCCGGGCGGCGGGCGGCCCTTCGCTGCGGCCGGTGGCCGGACGGCTCGGCGAGCTGCTCGGCAAGCCGGTGGCGTTCGCGGCCGATGTGGCCGGGCCGTCGGCGCAGTCGGTTGTCGCCGGGCTGGCCGGCGGGGACGTGGCGCTGCTGGAGAACGTCCGCTTCGAGCCCGCGGAAACCGCCAAGGATGATTCCGAACGGGAGCGGCTGGCTGCCCGGCTGGCAGCGCTCGGCGACGTGTACGTGGGCGACGGGTTCGGCGTGGTGCACCGCAAGCAGGCATCGGTCTACGACCTGCCGCGGCTGCTGCCGCATGCCGCCGGGGACCTCGTGGTCGCCGAGGTGGCCGTGCTGCGCCGGCTGACCGAGTCCCCGGCCCGGCCGTACGTCGTCGTGCTCGGCGGGGCCAAGGTGTCGGACAAGCTCGGCGTGATCGGGAACCTGCTCAGGCTGGCCGACCGGCTGCTGATCGGCGGCGGGATGGCCTACACGTTCCTGGCCGCGCTCGGGCACGAGGTCGGCGGCTCGCTGCTCGAAGCCGGCCACATCGCCTCGGTCAGGACCGTGCTGGCCGACGCGGAGCGGCGCGGGGTGGAGATCGTGCTGCCGCCCGACATCGTGGCCGCGACCGGTTTCGCCGCGGACGCGGAGTCGGCCGTCGTCCCGGCCGGCGCCATCCCCGCGGACCGGATGGGGCTGGACATCGGGCCGGACTCCCGGGCGCTGTTCGCCTCGAAGCTGGCCGACGCCAGGACCGTGTTCTGGAACGGGCCGATGGGCGTGTTCGAGTTCCCGGCGTTCGCCGCGGGCACCCGCGCGGTCGCCGAGGCGCTGACGAAAGTCGACGGGCTGACCGTGGTCGGCGGCGGCGACTCGGCGGCGGCGGTCCGGTCGTTCGGGCTCCCCGACGACGCGTTCGGGCACATCTCGACGGGCGGCGGCGCGTCGCTGGAGTACCTCGAGGGCAAGACGCTGCCCGGCCTGACGGCGCTCGAAGCATGAGCGCCCCCTGGTCCGCGGGCGAGCGGGGTGACAGCGCGTGAACGGAAAGAAGCTCCCGCTGATCGCGGGCAACTGGAAGATGAACCTCAACCACCTCGAGGCCATCGCGCTGGTGCAGAAGCTGGCGTTCACCCTGACGCCGCGGGACTACCAGTTCACCGAGGTGGTCGTGCTGCCGCCGTTCACCGACCTGCGCAGCGTGCAGACGCTGATCGGCGGCGACAAGCTCCAGATCAGGTACGGCGCGCAGGACCTGTCGCCCTACCCCGGGGGCGCGTACACCGGGGACATCTCCGGGCCGATGCTCGCCAAGCTGGGCTGCTCGTACGTGCTGTGCGGGCACTCCGAGCGGCGGCAGTACCACAACGAGGACGACGCGCTGGTGAACGCCAAGGTCAAGGCGGCGCTGGCGGTGTCGATCACGCCGATCCTGTGCGTCGGGGAGAGCATCGGCGTCCGGCGCGCCGGGGATCACGTCGCCCACTGCGTGGGCCAGCTGGACCGGTCGCTGGCGGAGGTGCCGGCCGAGGCGGTCGCCTCGATGGTGGTCGCCTATGAGCCGGTATGGGCGATCGGCACCGGCGAGGTCGCGTCGCCGGATGACGCGCAGGAGATGTGCGCCGCGATCAGGGGGCACATTTCCGCCGTTCATGGCGCCGGACCCGCCGCCGGTGTGCGTATCCTGTATGGCGGGTCAGTGAAAAGCGATAACATCGCGCCTATCATGGCCCAGCAGGACGTGGACGGTGTCCTGGTCGGCGGCGCCAGCCTGGACGCCGGCGAGTTCGCGGCGATCTGCCGGTACCGTGAGATGGCGGCCGGCAAGCCGCGGCAGGCCTGACAGTCAAGCCTGACAGCCAAGGGGAGAACACAGTCGTGGAGATCGCGCTATCGGTCATCCTGATCATCACGAGCCTCGTGATGGTGCTGCTCGTTCTCCTGCACAAGGGCAAGGGCGGCGGCCTGTCCGACCTCTTCGGCGGCGGGGTCTCTTCCACGCTCGGCTCGTCCTCCGTGGTAGAGCGGAACCTCGACCGCCTCACCATTTTCTTCGGTGTGCTGTGGTTCGTCTGCATCGTTGCCCTAGGCTGGCTGATCAACCACTGACTCCTCGGTGCCGCCGGGGCCGTGCCCCGGCGGGCCTCGTGGCGTGAGTGGCGCGCTTTACGGTAGTGACGGTTCCCGCGACAAGGGGTGGTCTGTGAGCAGTGGCAATGCGATACGCGGAAGCAGGGTAGGCGCCGGCCCGATGGGCGAGGCGGAGCGCGGCGAGGCCGCGCCTCGGGTATGGGTGTCGTTCTGGTGCTCGAACGGGCATGAGACCAGGCCGAGCTTCGCGACCGACGCTGCCATCCCCGAGCAGTGGGAGTGCCCTCGGTGCGGTTTCCCGGCCGGGCAGGACAAGGCGAACCCGCCGGCCCCGCCGCGTGTCGAGCCGTACAAGACGCACCTGGCCTACGTGAAGGAGCGGCGCAGCGACGCCGACGGCGAGGCCATCCTCGCGGAGGCGCTTCAGCGCCTCCGCAGCGGCGTGTAGGCCCCTGCCTGAAACGCGGAACGCCCCGGGCAGCCCGGCTGCCCGGGGCGTTCCGCGCGCCCGGGGCCGCCGCGCGGCACCGCCGGGCCCCCGCGGGCCGGGGTTCCCGCTAGCCCTGGCGCATGGCCAGCGCTTCCCGTACCACGGGGTCGTCGTCGGTGCCGAGCGTCCGCCAGTCCTCGCCGTCGGCCAGGACCTTCTCCGCGCCGCGGATGGAACGGAAGTCGCCCGTGCCGCCGAGCGCCGGCGGCTGCTCGCCGCGCGCCAGGCCCTTGGCG
>DATGLH010000086.1:0-18668 GCA_035294225.1 Trebonia sp. | reverse complement strand
TGCGGAGCAGGTCCGCTTCCGCTGGACCTACGCCAACCCCGCGGCGGGCGACACCTTCCGCTGGCAGCGGGTGAGCGGGTCCGCGGGCTCCCCGGGAGGCCTCACGGCCAGGCCGGAGGTGCTCGTGCCGCTGCCGCGGGGCCAGAGCATCTGCATCGTGGTCCAGGTCCGGCGGGCCGGCGGGCAGGCCTCCGACCCCTCGCAACCCGCCTGCTGGCCGAGCTTATACGGTAATCTATTTTCATATTTTTCGATTTATTATTCAAATTTTGGGAAAGAGCATGCCTAACGCAAATCTGCCCTAGAATCGGCCTCGCTCGTTTCGCTGCGACGAGTGCGCGAAAGCGCACAGGAGATGGCGGATTCGGCGCCGGCGCCTGTCACGGTGCCGGCGTGCAAGGTGAGGGGGCCTGGGGGGATGCGGCTTCGCCGGAGTCGGCTTATCACTCCCGTCGTCCTCGGCGTCGCCGCCGCGACGTTCGCGGCGCTCGCCGCCTCGTCACACGGGTTCCCCGTCCAGCACGTCAGCCTTAACGACGGCGGCATCTGGGTCACCAACGACTCGATCGGCACCATCGGCCGGTTCGTCAAGCCGATCGGGCAACTCGACGGGGAACTGGCGCCCCCATCCTCGTCCACCAGCGTCGACGTGTGGCAGGACGGCCCGATCGTCGTCTCGTACGACGCGAGCGGCGGCCGGATCTACGCGGTCAACGTGTACGGCACCGCGTTCTCCGGCGCGGGGACGGCGATCTCGCCTGTCCCCGGCGGGATCGCGCTTGGCGGCGAGACGGTCGCGGTGCTGTCGACCGACCACTCGCTGCGCGCCACCACGCTCGGCGCCGGCGGCGGCAGCCTGGCTGCGCTCTCCGCCTCGGCCAGGCCGCTCGCCGCGCACCTGCCGGCCGACTCCGCGGTCACCGTCGGATCCGACGGCACGGTCTGGGTCGCCGGCGGCGGCCAGCTGCGCGGCTACCCGCAGGGCGGCAGGCCGCAGTCCGCCGCCATACCGCTCCCGGCCGCCGACCCGATGCAGGTCACCGCCGTCGGCAACGTCCCGGTGGTCGCCGACACGGCGACCAAGACGATCTACCTGCCCGGCAGCGGGCGCACCGTGACGCTGCCCTCCTCCGATACCTCGGCGTCCTTCGAGCTACAGCAGCCGTCGGCCGCGGGCGGCGTCGTGGTCGCCGCCACGACCCGGGCGCTCTACAGCGTGGACCTGGGGTCCGGTCAGCTCACCACGCTCAGCACCGGGCACAGCGGCAGCGTGGCCGCCCCGGTCCAGGTCGCAGGGTGCGTCCACGCGGCCTGGGCCAACGGCGCCGCCGGCAGCTACGTCCGCACCTGCGGCACGCCGCCGCCCGCGGCGACCGCGGCGCAGCGGTTCTCCCTCGACGACACCGCGGGCCCCCCGGTCCTGGTCTTCCGGGTCAACAACGGCACGCTAGTGCTCAACGACACGACCGACGGCGGCGTCTTCCTCATCGACACCACCGTCGCGAACGTCCGCCCGAAGTGGACGCGGGCCAACACCCCGGGCAACGGCAGCGACCAGGCGCAGACCTTCCAGGTCCAGGAGAAGACGCAGCTCATCGCCAGGCCCTGCACTCAGGGCGTCCGGCCGGGGACCACGACGGTGGTGCACGTGCTCGACGCCGACAAGGGACCCGCGGGCACCTACGCGGTGAGCGCGGTCGGCCGGCCCGACCAGCCGGGTGTCACGGTCACGGTCGCGCCGGACGCGCAGACCGTGCTCGCCACGGTGACCTCGCTGTCGGCCGATGCGCACTTCCAGTACACGATCGACGACGGGCACGGGCATACCGCCTCCAGCGAGGTGACGCTTGAGCCGAGAACCCCGGACGAGAACGCGGCGCCCGCGCTGCGACCCGGCTACCGGCCGCCGAGCCTGTCGGTGGCCTCGGGCGGCACCCTGGTCATCCCGGTCATCGGCGACTGGCGCGACTTCGACGGCGACCCGCTCTACATCGACAGCGGCTCGGTCGCGGCCAGCGCCGGGTCCGCCGCCGTCACCGGCGGCGGCGCGCTGTCCTTTACCGCGCCGCAGACCGCCGCCGGCGAGACGGTGCGGCTCACCTACGGGGTGAGCGACGGCCGGGTCACCACGCCGACGAAGGCGGTCCTCACCGTGAACGTGCTCGGCGCCTCGTCCGCGAGGTTCATCGCGCCGGTCGCCGAGCCGGATGCCGCGCAGGCCGTGGCGGGCGCCCCCGTCACCCTGCGGCCGCTGGCCAACGACCTGCCGGGCGTCGACCCGACCAACCCGAACGCCCGGCTCACGCTCGCCGCGCCGGTCCCCGCCGTGGCCGGCGCCAGCGTCACCACCGACACCGCCGCGGGCACGGTCACGTTCACCGCGCAGCATCCCGGGGACTTCTTCCTCACCTACACCGACGCCTACGGTGCCGCGCCGACCGCGAGCGGGACGATCCGTGTGCACGTGATCCCGGCCAGCACCGCGCCGAGGCCGCCGGTCACCACCCCCGACGTCGCGGTGCTGCACGGCCAGCAGGCCGCCGTGGTGGACGTGCTCGCCGACGACTACGACCCGCAGGGCTGGGTCCTCGGCGTCACCAGCGCCGCCCCGGCGGGCGCCGGCGCCTCCGCCGCCGGCCTGCAGGTCGCCGTGATCGACCAGCGCTGGCTGCGGATCAGCGCGGACAACCCGCAGCCGGGCATGACGGCGACCGTGGACTACACGGTCAGCGACGGCAAGGGCAGCGCGACCGGCACGGTGGCGGTCTCCGCCGTCGCCGGCGACCTCAACGACGACCAGATCACCACGACCGAGGCCGCGATCACCATCAGGTCGGGTGACAGCGCCGCCGTCCCCGTCCTCGCCGGGGACGCGAGCTCCATCGGGCTGCCGCTCTCGCTGGCCGGCACCCCGATGACCGACCAGCCGCCGGTTGCCGGGCTGCTCGCCAGCGCCGACGGCACCAGCGTGCGCGTCGACGCGCCCGCGGGCATCAGGGCAGAGGAAGAGACGACCGTCAGCTACGTGGCGACCGACGCGAGCGGCGCCACCGCGACCGGCCAGCTCGACGTCACGATCGAGCCGCCGCCGTCGAAGGCCCGCCCGGACCAGGCGCCCGTCCCCGAGGAGGTGGACGCGCGGGAAACGGCCGGCGACGTCGCCGTCATCCAGATCCCCGTGTACGGGGTCGACCCGGACGGCGACTCCGTCACGGTCACCGGGGTCACCGTGCCGCCCGCGCTCGGCAGGATCGTCGCCGTCGGCCCGGACACGATTTCCTACCAGTCCTACCCGGACTCGGCGGGCACCGACACGTTCACCTACCAGGTCACCGACCCCTACGGGCTGACCGGCACCGCGACCGTGCGGGTCGCCGTGCTGCCGCCGGGACCGCCGCAGCCGCCGGTCGCGGTGGACGACGTGATCAGCGCGCCGCCCGGCGCGACGCTGCACTGGAACGTGCTCGGCAACGACTTCGTCGCCCCCGGCGACACGGTGACCGTGGAGCCGCTGAGCAAGACCAACGCGACCGTGCCCGCCGGGGTGACCCTCAACGGGCCCTACGTCTACCTGAAGGTCCCGGGCTCCCGCTCCGACCCGCCCGTCCAGTTCACCTACGCCGACACCGACGGCGGCACCCCGTCGCTCGCCCAGGTCATCGTGCGCGCCGTGCCCGGCGCCAGGATACCGCCGATCGCCAGGGACGACGTCGCGCAGCCGCCCGCGGCCGGCGCGGGCAGCGTGACGGTCAACGTGCTGAAGAACGACGACGACCCGCTCGGGTCGCCCGGCGACCTGAAGATCAGCTGGGCGCCCGCCGGGATCGCCGTACACGGCCCGGACCTGACGATCAGGCTGGAAGCGGAGCCCCGTGAGGTGCCCTACCAGGTCACCGCGCCCGACGGGCTCACCGCGACCGCCGTCGTGTACGTGCCCGGCACGCGATCGGCCGCGATCAGGGTCCGCCCGGGCGCGCGGATCGCGGTCGCGGAGGGCGGCTCGAGCACCGTGCCGCTCAGCTCGGTGCTCCAGGACACCTCCGGCCGCCAGCTCAAGATCACCACGGTCAGCCAGCTCAGCGCCTCCCCCGCCGGCGAGCTGACGGTGAGCGCCAGCCAGGCCACCGCGTTCCAGGTGCACGCGCTCGGTGACTACACGGGCCCAGGGGCGGTCACCGTCCAGGTATACGACGGTGCGACGATGCAGGACCCGCGCGGCGTCGTGGCCACGCTGACGATCCCCGCCCAGGTCGGCCCGGACGTGCCCATCCTGCGCTGCCCGCAGGACCCGATCCAGGTGGCCGAGGGCGGCGCGCCGGTGAGCTACGACATCGGCCAGCTCTGCCACGTCTGGGTGGACACCACCGTTCCCGCGCCAGTGCTCAGGTACAGCGCGTCCTGGAGTAAGGCGGCAGGCGGGGTCAGCGTCAGCGTGCCCGGCGGCACCAGCCTCCAGCTGAGCGCCGCGAGCAGCGCCGCCCCGGGCAGCACCGGCGCGGTGCGGATCATCCCGGCCGGCGCGGCCGCGGGCGGCACCGTCAACGTCGTGGTCACCAGGGCGCCGCTGCCGGCCGGGCGGGCGGTCAGCGTCACGGTGGAGGCGGACCACAGCGTGACGGTCAACCTCAGCCAGTACGTCACCAGCCCGCTCGCCCGGCCGGACATCCAGGTGCTGGCCGTCACCCGCCCGCCCGGCGCGACGGTGACGGCCAGCGGCGGGACGGTCACGATCACCCCGGCGCACGGCACCGCCGGCACCGTCGCCATGGTCGCGACCGTGACCGACGTGCCCGGCCGCGCGGACCGGGCGATCAGCGTCGCGATCACGGCCACCGTCATCGGCTTCCCCGGCCCGCCGGGCGCGCCGACGGTGAAGGAGTCGGCCCACGCCCTCCAGGTGTCGTTCGCCGCCGCCGCGCCCAACGGCGCGCCCGTCGAGTACTACACCGTCTACGCCAACGGCACGCCGCACCAGTGCCCGAGCTCGCCCTGCGACGTCACCGGGCTGGCCAACGGCACCACGTACAGCGTGTACGTCACGGCGACCAACTCCGTCGGGCAGGGCAAGCCGAGCAGCACGGTCACCGGGCGGCCCAACGCGGTGCCCGGCCAGGTGACCGGGCTCGCGACGAACGCAGGCGACGGCGAGGTCACGCTGACCTGGCGGCCGGCGCAGGTGGACGGCACCCCGGTCACCGGCTACGACGTCGAGATCAGCCCGCCGCCCGGCGGGCAGCAGCAGATCCAGCCGGTGGGCGTGACGACCTCGCACACGTTCACCGGCCTGGCCAACGGCACGGCGTACACGTTCACCGTCATGGCGGCCAACGCCCAGGGCAACGGGCCGTGGTCCCTCGCGGTCACCGCGGTCCCGTTCGGCAAACCGCTGACGATGGCCGCGCCGACCGCGACCGGCGCGCCCGTGCCCGACCCGGCGGCCACCCGCGCCATCCAGGTCACCTGGCAGGCGGTGCAGGGCACCGCCGCCAACGGCCGCCCGGTCACCTCCTACACCGTCTACGAGTACCAGTCGTCGTCGAGCGGCGGCCCCTGGTCCCAGGTGAGCACGAGCACCGTGGACGGGAGCACGACAACCGCCAGCTTCACGGTGACCAACGACAGTTCCTGGTACGAGTACACGGTCACCGCCGCCAACCTGGCCGGCGCGTCCGCGCAGTCACCGCGGTCCACCCCGGCCGTGCAGGCCGCCGCGCCGCCGGACCCGCCCGCGAACGTGACCGCGGCCGCGACCGGGCAGAGCGACACGATCTCGGTCAGCTTCACCGTGCCCGCGGCGAACGCCAGGCAGGTCAAGGACGTCGAGTACGGCATCAACGCGTCCGCGGAGACCGGAACGATCAACGGGCCGTTCACCACGGGCAGCACGGCCACCTTCACCCTGACCAGCGCGCTGAGCAGCCAGATAGCCAACGGCAAGCCCGTCACCGTCTACCTCGCCGCGTGCAACGACGCCGGCCTGTGCAGCACCTGGGCCGGGCCGACCGCCCAGGTCACCCCGTATGAGCCGATCGCCGCACCGACCGTGACGGCGGTGGCGAGCGGCACGTCGATCGCCTACACCTGGAAGGCGGCAAGCGACGGGCTCGCGGAGACGCTGAACGTCTGCATCAACTCCGGGTGCACCAGCTACAGCGTCCCGGCCACCGGCGGGTACAGCGGCTCGTCCACGGTCAACGCCGGCTACAGCGCCAGGGGGACGATCACCGCCTACCTGACCGACGCCAAGGGGCAGCGGGCTCCGGCGTCCGGCACGGTCAGCGCGTCCGCGACCACCGGGGCGCCGCCCAGCCCCACCGTCTCGGTCGCCAAAGGCGCTATCACCAAGGCGCAGACCGGCAGTTGCGTCTCCCTGAACGACTGCTACAACTTCGACGTCACGGCCACCAACTTCCCCGCGGACGTCACCCTGACCTACTCCTGCGCCGACAACGGCGGGACCTTCTTCACCTCCGACAAGGCGCTGAATGGCACCACCGTGACGACGAACGGCAGCGGCGGCGCATCCTGGGCCACGGCATGCGTCCACGCGCCGGACGGCGAGACGGTGACCATCTCTGTCACCGGCGGCGGGGAGTCCGCCTCCGGCAGTTACAAGACATGACGCCGCATGGCACGGAATCGGGCAGAGGAATCGGAAGAATCATGACCACAGCGACCACGGGCGCTCCGATGGTGACGCCCGAGCAGGCCACCTGGTTCGCGAGGGCCTTCAGCGCGCTGGTATCGAACGTCGAGCAGGCGGTGCTCGGCAAGCAGCACATCGTGCGGCTCGCGCTGACCTGCCTGGTCTCCGAGGGGCACCTGCTGCTGGAGGACTACCCGGGCACCGGGAAGACCTCGCTGGCCAAGGCGATCGCCAACTCCGTCCAGGGCACGCACAGCCGGATCCAGTTCACCCCCGACCTGCTGCCGAGCGACGTGACCGGGGTGACCATCTTCGACCAGCGCAGCGGACAGTTCGCCTTTCACGGCGGCCCGATCTTCGCCACGATCGTGCTGGCCGACGAGATCAACAGGGCCTCGCCGAAGACCCAGTCGGCGCTGCTCGAGGTCATGGAAGAGGGCCGGGTCACGGTGGACGGCACGCCGCACCCGGTGGGGCGGCCGTTCATGGTGATCGCCACCCAGAACCCCATCGAGCAGGCCGGCACCTACCGGTTGCCCGAGGCGCAGCTCGACCGGTTCCTGATGAAGACCAGCCTCGGCTACCCCGACCACAACGCGACGGTCGCGCTGCTCGCGTCCGCGGCCACCAGGGACCGGGCGGCCAGCGTGCACAACGTCATCACCACGCAGGCGATCACCCAGATGTCCGCGCTCGCCGACACGGTGCACGTCGACCCGGCCATCCTCAGCTACGTCAGCCAGCTGGCGCATGAGTCCCGTCAGCTCAGGCACGTCCGGCTCGGGATCAGCGTCCGCGGCTGCCTGGCCTACGTCCGCGCCGCGAAGACGTGGGCCCTCGCCGACGGCCGGGGCTACGTCATCCCCGACGACATCAAGGAGCTCGCCGTCCCCGTGCTCAGCCACCGGCTGCTGCTCGACGCCGAGGCCGAGTTCTCCGGTGTCACCGTCGAGGACGTCATCGGCCAGCTGCTCTCCCAGGTCCGCCCGCCGGCCAGCCGTGGGGCGTAGCAGTGGCAAACGGTCAGCTGACGGGGGCGATCAGCGCGCTGCGCACCCGGGTCGGGCCCGCCTGGCAGGTCATCACGCCCGCCGGGCGCGCGGCGCTGTTCGTCGCGGCCGCCGCCTGGCTGCTCGGGCTGCGGCTCGGCTGGGAGGAGCTGTTCCTCGTCGCCGCCTGCTGTGTGCTCGCCCTGCTCATCGCGGTCGGTTTCGTCGTCGGCCGGCCAAGCCTGGACATCGCCATCGAGCTCGACCCGCCGCGGGTCAGCGTCGGCGCGCCCGCGGCGGGACGGCTCACCGCGGTCAACCGGTCCAGGGCGCGGCTGCGCGCCCTGGCCGTCGAGGTGCCGGTCGGCCGCGGCCGTGCCACCTTCCAGCTGCCGTCCCTGGCCGGCGGCGCGACCCACGACGAGCTGTTCGTGGTCCCCACCGACCGCCGCACCGTGATCCCCATCGGGCCGCCGAGCGCGGTGCGCACCGACCCGCTCGGCCTGCTCCGCAGGGATGCCGTCGAGCAGACCACCGTCGAGCTGTTCGTGCACCCGAAGATCATCGGCCTGGACTCGCTCAGCCCCGGCCTCCAGCGTGACCTGGAAGGCCAGGCCACCAGGGACCTGTCCACCAGCGACCTGGCCTTCCACACGCTGCGCGACTACGTCACCGGCGACGACTGGCGGCACGTGCACTGGCGGTCGACCGCCAAGGCCGGCCGGCTGCTCGTCCGCCAGTTCCAGGACACCAGGCGCTCACAGCTCGCGGTCGTGGTGGACGGGGCGCGGGCGAGCTACCGCACCGAGGAGGAGTTCGAACTCGCGATGAGCGTGGCCGGCTCGATCTGCGTGCGCGCCGTCAGGGACCAGCAGGACGTCTGCCTGGTCGCGGCCAGCCACGCGGTCACCGCCGCCTCACAGCACCGGATCCTCGACACCCTTGCCCGCGGCACGCTCGCCGACACCGGCCAGGACCTGCCGACCCTGGCCGGGCGCGCCTATCGGCTGGCCCGCGACACGACGGTGCTCATGCTGCTCACCGGCAGCGTCGTCCCGTTCCGCACCCTCCAGGGCGCGGCCGCGCACTTCGGCCCGGACGTCCGGGTGATCGCGCTGCGCTGCGAGCCGGACGCGCCGCCCGGGCTCAACCGGTCGGGCGACCTGACCGTGCTCGCGCTGCGCGACCTCACCGACCTGCCGGGCCTGCTGGCCGCGGGGAGCGTCTGAGGTGGCGCCGGCTGCCCATCCCGCCGATGACACGGGAGGGCGGGCCCGGCGGGCGGCCGGCCCGGTCATCCCCGGCCGGGACGAGGCCGTCGACGCGGCCGCGCTCATCGTGCTCACCATGGCCGGCATCGCCGGCTTCCGGCCCGCCTACGGCGGCCACGGGTACCTGGCCGCCGGCGCGGCCGGCGTGCTCCTCGGCCTGCTGCTCAGCCACGCCGGCCAGCGCGCCAGGGCGCCGTTCGCCGCGGTCGTGGCGGTGAGCGCCCTGGCGTTCCTGCTCTCCGGCGGCGTCGTCAGCCAGACGGGCACGGTGAGCCTGCCCGTGCTCCGCACGGTCGCGGACGTGGCGGTCTCCGGGTGGACGCAGCTGCTGACCACCGCAAGGCCGGTTGGCCGCACCGCCGGGCTGCTCGCGCTGCCCTACCTCCTCGGCCTGTTCAGCGGCGTGGCCGGGCACGCGCTCGCGCGCCGCACCAGGTCCGCGGTGCTGCCCGCCGCCGCGCCCGCCGCCGTGGTCGCGCTGTCCATCCTGTTCGGCGCGGCGCATCCCGCCGCCGCCGTGCTCCAGGGGACCGGGTTCGCCGTCTGCGTGCTCGCCTGGGCCGCCGCGCGCCAGCAGCGCGGCGCCGCACGGGCGGCCACGCTCGGCAGGCAGCGTCCCTGGCAGCGGGCAGGCGCCGCGGCCGCGGTGCTCGCCGTGGCGGGCGCGGGCGCCACCGTCGTCGGCCCGCACCTGCCGGGCGCGAACGCCCACCAGCGCGTCGTGCTCTACGTCGAGCCGCCGTTCGACGTGAGCGCTTACCCGAGCCCGCTCGCCGGGTTCCGTGACTACACCAGGGACGTTCCGGCCGGCCTCAGCGTCTACGGCAGGGAACTGCTCGCCACCGCCGGGCTGCCGCCGGGCAGCCGGGTCCGCATCGCGGCGATGGATGCCTACGACGGGCTCTCCTGGAACGTGGCGAACGCGGCCGCGGGCTCGTCCTTCAGCGGCTATCAGCGGGTCGGCGCGCTGCTGCCCGGCGCGATCCCCGGCCCGACCCGCACGGCGACGATCACGATCCAGCCCGCCTACGACGAGCCGTGGCTGCCCGACCTGGCCGGCACGACCGGGTTCGCGTTCACCGGTCCGGACGGCCCGCAAGCGGCCGCCGCGCTCCGCTTCAACGTCGCCACCGCCACGGGCATCATTCCCGGCGGCGTGCCGGCCGGCCTGCGTTACACGGTCAGCGCCGCGGCGGCGGCCGCGCCTACCGCCGCGGCGCTCGCGGCGGCGAGCCCGGAGGGCACGCCCAGCCCGTCGGTCACGATCCCCGCCGCGGTCCAGGCGTTCGCGCAGGCGCATTCGGCGGCGGCGGCCACCCCCATGGGCAAGGTCCTCGCGCTCGCCGCGTACCTGCGGGACAACGGCAGGTACAGCAACGGCGGCGGCGCGCAGAGCGTGATCACCGCCGGGCACGGCTCGGGCCGGCTCACCTCCTTCCTCGAAGGCAAGCAGATCGTCGGCGACGACGAGCAGTACGCCGCCGCGATGGCACTGCTCGCCAACGCGGTCGGCGTCCCCGCCCGGGTCAGCCTCGACGGCACCGTGGAAGCCGACGGCACCGTGTACGGCAGGGATGTGCGTGCCGACGTCGAACTCGACACGGCCGAGTACGGCTGGGTGACGCTGCCCGCCAGCCAGTTCACCGGGAGCAAGAGCCCCCAGCTCCAGACGAGGAAGGTCACGCCGCCGCCCCAGCCGGTCAAGGTCGTGCCGCCCAAGCGCAGCGACGCCGCGCCGGTCACGGCGGCCAACTCGGGCAGCGCCGTCTCCCGGGCGGCGCCGCCGCCGTCCACGTCCCGGTTCGCCATTCCCGCGATCGTGCTCATCCTGCTGACGTACGCGGGAATGCCCCTGCTCGCCGTCGCGGCGGCCGCCGCCGCGCTCATCGCGGTCAAGGCGGAGCGCCGCCGCCGGCGGCGCTCCGCCGGGACGCCATCGGCACGGGTGGCGGGTGCCTGGCGCGAGCTGGTCGACCTCGGCCGTGACCTTGGCATCCCGGCGGCCACGGCGAGCGCCGCGGCGCCGACCCGCAGGGAGTTCGCCGCGCATGCCGAGGAGCATGGCCTGCCGGAGGCGCGTGCCGTCGCGGTGGCGGCCGACGCGGCCGTCTTCGGGCCCTCGGACCCGGACGACGCGGCGGCGTCCCGGGTATGGCAGCTCGTCGCGGCCGCCAGGCGGGCGGCGACGGCGGGCCTGCCGCTGCGGCGGCGCCTGTGGGTCGCGGTCAGCCCGGTGAGCCTGTGGGCCGCGGTCAGCCCGGTGCGCCCGCGGGCGCCGCGCGTTTCTTTCCGCGCTGCCCGCCGCGGTCAGCCCGCAGGAGTATCCCGCAATCATCACTTCGACCGACGCGGGAGAACTGGCCGGCCGGCCAGACTTGGGGGCATCTCTGAAAGAGAGGACACATTCCCATGATCGAGGTACGGGGCCTCACTAAGCGATACGGCGAGAAGCTCGCCGTCAACGACCTGACGTTTGGCATCGAGCCGGGGAAGGTCACCGGCTTCCTCGGCCCGAACGGCGCGGGCAAGACCACCACGATGCGGCTGATCCTCGGCTTGGACTACCCGGACGCGGGGACGGTCACGGTGAACGGCAGGAAGTACGCCGACCTCGCCTACCCGATGCGCGAGGTCGGCGCGCTGCTCGAGGCGAAGGCGGTGCACGGGGGCCGCAGCGCCTATAACCACCTGCTATGCCTGGCCCAGACCAACAACCTGCCGGAACGGCGGGTCGGCGAGGTGCTCGAGCTGGTCGGCCTGTCCGATGTGGCACGCAAGCGGTCCAAGGGGTTCTCCCTCGGCATGAGCCAGCGGCTGGGCATCGCGGCGACGCTGCTCGGCGACCCGCAGGTGCTCATGTTCGACGAGCCCGTCAACGGGCTCGACCCGGAGGGCATCTTGTGGATCAGGAACCTGATGAAGGCCCTGGCGTCCGAGGGCCGCACGGTCTTCGTGTCCAGTCACCTGATGTCGGAGATGGAGAACACCGCCGACCACCTGATCGTGATCGGCAAGGGCGAGCTCATCGCGGACTGCACGATGGCGGAGTTCATCGCGCGGTCCTCCGGGGCGGCCGTGCGGGTGCGCACGCCGTCGCCGGACCAGCTGGTCCTCGCGATCGCCGCCGAAGGGGGCAGCGCGGCCGCCGGCACCGACGGCACGCTGCTCGTCCGCGGGATGACGGCGGACAGGGTAGGCGACGTCGCATTCGAGAAGGGCATCCGGCTGCACGAGCTGACGACCGTGCGCGCCTCGCTGGAAGAGGCGTTCATGGAGCTGACCGCCGACAGCGTCGAGTACCACGCCGGGCTGCCCGCCCAGGCAGCGGCCGCGAGCACCGGAAGCGGGGTCTGAACGATGGCAACCACTACAGCACCCGGCCTGCGGCTGTCCACGCTGCCGCCGGCGACCGGACGGGCCGGGCTGGCCGGCGCGATCCGCAGCGAGTTCACCAAGCTGCGCTCGGTCCGCTCGACCTACTGGACGCTGTTCGCGCTGCTCGTGGTCAGCGTCGGCATCGGGGCCGCGATCAGCGGCGGCATCGCCGGCAACTGGTCGTCGATGTCGCCCGCCGACAAGGTCGGCTTCGACGCGACGCAGACCAGCCTGTTCGCGTTCTTCGAGCTCGGCCAGCTCGTCATCACGGTCCTCGGCGCGCTGGCGATCACCGCCGAGTACTCCACGGGGATGATCCGGACCTCGCTCACCGCGATGCCGCGGCGCGGCGTGGTCTACGCGGCCAAGGCGATCGTGTTCACCGCCGTGGCGCTCGCCGTCTCGCTGGTGACGTCGTTCATCGCGTTCTTCCTCGGCCAGGCGCTGCTGCACAGCACGGGGGAGAGCGCCACGCTCTCCGGGCCCAACGTGCTGCGCGCGGTCGTGGGCACCGCGCTGTTCGTCACGCTGGTCGCGCTGATCGCGTTCGGCGTCGGGGCGATCATCCGGCACACCGCCGGCGCGATCACCACGGTGATCGGCGCGATGTTCGTCGTGCCGATCATCGTCCAGTTCCTGCCGCACACCTGGCGCTGGGACATCGTGCGGTTCATGCCGGACTCCGCGGGCCGGGTGATCTCGGTCACGGTCGGCAGCACCGACGGGCACCTGTGGCCCGCGTGGGGCCAGTTCGCGGTGACCGCCGCGTACGCGGCGGTGCTGCTCGCGATAGGCGCCTACCTGTTCCGCAAGCGGGACGCCTAGCCTCGCCCGCGACCGCCCGCACGCGGGGGCCGGGCCGGCGGCGGCCCGGCCCCCGCGGCCGTCTCCGGATGCTTCACCCGCGCTTCACGCTTACCGGACAATATGGACCAGTGAACCTGACCCTGCGCAAGCGCGTCCTGCGCGCGGTCGTCCTGCTGTCAGCCGCCGGCGCCACGGCTGCGTGCACCGCGCACCCGGTGGCGCTCAAGGCGGCCGCCCGTCCGCCGGCCAAGGCCAGGCAGGCCGCCGCCCACCGCCCCGGTCCCCGTCCCGGGCGGCCGCGGGTGACCCTCTCCCGGGTGCGGACCGCTGACGGATCGGTGATCACCATCGCCACGTTCCGCGGCCCGGTCGAGTACGTGCTGCACAACGGAAGCCAGGACCCCGGGCCGCTCGCGGGCCCGGTGCGGGCCGGCCCGAAGATCACCGGGCGGGACCGCGCCCGGCTGCTCGCCGCCTTCAACGGCGGGTTCAAGATGTCATCGCTGGCCGGCGGCTACGAGCAGGAGGGGCATGTCGCCCGGCCGGTCCGCGCCGGCCTGGCCAGCCTGGTGATCGACCGCTCCGGCCAGGCCCGGATCGGGGTCTGGGGCCGGACCGTGCCCGCCCCCGGCGAGGCGGTCTACAGCGTGCGGCAGAACCTGTGGCTGCTCGTCAGCGGCGGCAAGCCCACCGCGGAGTCCGCCCGGTGGTGGCGCTGGGGCGGCACGATCGGGCATGCCGAGTACGTCGCCCGCTCCGCGCTCGGCCAGAACTCCGCCGGCGAGCTCATGTACGCGGCGAGCATGTCCACCACGCCCGCGGACCTGGCCACGGCGCTGTCCCGCGCCGGGGCGGTGGCCGCCATGGAACTCGACATCAACCCCGAGTGGGTCCAGCTGGACGTGGCCAGCAGGCCCGGCGGGCCGCTGCGGGCCGGGGTGCCCGGCCAGCACCGCCCGGCCGATCAGTACCTGACCGGCTGGACCAGGGACTTCATCGCCGTTCTCGCGCCTTGATCAGGCGGCGTCCAGCGCGGCCACCTTGTCGGCGGTCAGGTCCGCGAGACCGGGCAGGACAAGCCGCGCCGCCTCGATCGCATCGGGCGCGGGCGGGTACTTCGGGTGCGGGACCGCGATCACCGCCAGGCCCGCCGCGGCCGCCGCGCGCAGCCCGTTCGACGAGTCCTCCACGGCCGCGCACGCCGCGGGCGGCTTGCCCAGCCGGCCGGCCACCGCGAGGTAGATGTCGGGCGCGGGCTTGCCGCGGGCGACCTCTTCGGACGACATCACCGCCGCGAAAGCGGACCGCAGGGACGCCGCGTCGAGCACCGTGTCGATCAGCGACCGGGGGGAGGAACTCGCCAGGCCGAGCGGCCACCGCCCGGCCATCCGCCGCACCGCGTCGGCAGCGCCGGGCAGCAGCGGCAGGTGCTCGCGGTACCGGGCCGCCATGGCCTCGATGACCACGCTGGCCACTTCGGGTGGCGAGAGCCGCACGCCGAGATCCTCGCTGAGGTAGCGGGACCACTCCGCGGTGCTCATGCCCATCAGCCGGTCCTGGGCGTCCGCGTCCCAGTGCCCGCCGTGGGTGGCGACCACCCGCCGCCGCACCTGCTCCCACACGGGCTCGGAGTCGATGAGCACGCCGTCCAGGTCGAACACGACCGCCTCGATCACGCCGTCCCCCGGCCCGGCCGCTACGGGAGCGTGAGGATCTCGTGGCCGTCCTCGGTGACCAGGACGGTGTGCTCGAACTGGGCGGTGCGCTTGCGGTCCTTCGTCACCGCGGTCCACCCGTCGGGCCAGATGTCGTACGCGATCGTGCCCAGGGTGAGCATCGGCTCGATCGTGAAGGTCATCCCGGCTTCCATCATCACGTCGTTGTCCGGGTCGTCGTAGTGCGGCACGATGAGCCCGGAATGGAACGTGGTGCCGATCCCGTGCCCGGTGAAGTCGCGCACCACGCCGTAGCCGAACCGCTTGGCGTAGGACTCGATGACCCGTCCGATGGCGTTCAGCGGCCGGCCCGGGGCGACCGCGCGGATGCCGCGCATCATCGCCTCCCGGGTGCGCTCGACCAGCAGCCGGGACTCCTCGTCGACGTTCCCGGCCAGGAACGTCGCGTTCGTGTCCCCGTGCACGCCGCCGATGTAGGCGGTGATGTCGACGTTGACGATGTCGCCGTCCCTGATGACCGTGTCATCGGGTATGCCGTGGCAGATGACCTCGTTCAGCGACGTGCACAGCGACTTGGGGTAGCCGCGGTAGCCGAGCGTGGACGGGTACGCGCCGTGGCTGATCAGGAACTCGTGGCCCACCTGGTCCAGGTAGTCGGTGGTGACGCCGGGGCGCACGTGCCGGCCCACTTCCTCGAGCGCCTGCGCCGCCAGCCTGCAAGCCACCCGCATCCGCGCGATCGTGCCGGCGTCCTTGACGTCGGGCTCGCCCAGCGTCGGGCGCTTCTTGCCCACGTATTCGGGTCGTTCGATGTTCGCGGGGACTTGCCGGGCGGGGGAAAGCCGGCCCGGGTGGAGCGAAGTGGCCATGTTCTGCGAGTCTAATGTGCATGGCGAACTCCGACGAGCGTGAGCAGCAATGGTGGTTCTGCACCAGGCACATGACGGTCGAGCCGGCGGACACGTCCTGCCCCGGGAAAGACCTGCTCGGCCCCTACCCCACCAGGGAGGCGGCCAGCCACGCGCTGGAGAAGGTGAAAGAGCGCAACGAGGCGTGGGACGCCCAGGATTAGCATCCCCGCGCGGAGCTACGCTAGATGTCGTGAGCAACGACCTGCCTCCCGCCGCGGAAGCGCGGATGGCCGAGATCCGGCGCAGCGGCACGTGGGGCTCGGCGCTCACCTCCGATGAGTTCGCCGCGATCCGTTCGGCCGGCTTCGAGGCGGTGGGCCAGGTCCTCGGCGCCGCGGTCTACAACGTCGGGTACACCGGCGGCTACGGCTGCCCGGGCGCGTGGGGCAGCTACGCCTTCTCGTGGGGCCGCGGCGCGCGGACCCAGGTCTCCAGCCGGGGCGGTTACGGGTCGTTCGGGCCGCTGGTGCAGACGATGTACGAGGCGCGGCGGACCGCCATCGGCCGGATGGTGGCCGAGTGCGCCGAGCTCGGCGGGCACGGCGTGGTGGGCGTCCGGCTGTCGATCGGCCCCTTCCCGGCGGGCGGCCTGGAGTTCAAGGCGATCGGCACCGCGGTGCGCGCGCCGGGCGCGCCGCCGCTGCGGCACCCGTTCACCTCGGACCTGTCCGGCCAGGACTTCGCCAAGCTCGTCATGAAGGGCTGGATGCCGGCCGGCCTGGTGCTCGGCATCTCGATCGCCGCCCGGCACGACGACTGGCTCACCGTCGGCCAGACCCGCTGGAGCGCGGGCAACGCCGAGGTCACCGGCTACACCGAGCTGGTCAACGACGCCCGGCACGACGCGCGGACCCAGTTGCAGGCCGACGTGAAGCGGCTCGGCGCGCAGGGCGTGGTGGTCGCCGAGATGGAGTTCCGCGTCAGGGAGCGGGAGTGCCCGGCGCAGGAGGGCGGCCGCGACCACATCGTGGAGGCCGTCAACGTCGGCACCGCGATCGTCCGCTTCGCCGACGATTCCAGGAGGCCCGGCGCGCCCCCCCTGGCCATCATGTCTTTGGACCCGCAGCGCCGCCAGGCGGCCCGGGTCGACATCGGCGCTAACAGAAGATGAGGTCCCCATGACCGACCAGCAGACCACCGACCTGAGCGTGGCGGGCGTCCCGCGGGACGCCATCAAGCGGCTCGCCGAGCTGCAGCCGGGACGCGCCGGGGCGATCTTCACGTCCGACCTGTCAGTGAACGAGTTCCTGCTGGTGCGGGAGGCCGGGTTCCGGCCGCTCGGCCTGGTGCTCGGCTCGTCGATCTACCACGTCGGATTGCAGATCGGCCGCTGGGGCCGCAACTCCGAGCTCGACGTGCTGTCCCAGGCGATGTACCACGCCCGTGAGCTGGCGATGTCCCGCATGGAGGCGGAGGCGGACGCGCTGGCGGCGGACGGGATCGTCGGCGTGCGGCTGGACGTGGAGATGAAGGAGTTCGGCTCCGACATCGCGGAGTTCATCGCGGTCGGCACCGCGGTCAAGGCCGAGCCGGGCGCGGGCGGCGGCGGGGTCAGCAACTGGCGCAACAACAAGAACCAGCCGTTCACGTCCGACCTGTCCGGCCAGGACTTCTGGACGCTGATCCGGGCCGGCTACGCGCCGCTCGGCATGGTCATGGGCTCGTGCGTCTACCACATCGCGCACCAGCGGATGGGCTCCAAGATCGGGAACATCGGGCGGAACGTTGAGATCGAGCAGTTCACCCAGGCCCTGTACGACGCCCGTGAGCTGGCCATGTCCCGCATGCAGGCCGAAGCCGAGGAACTGCACGCCGAGGGCATCGTCGGCGTGCAGCTACGGCAGCACAGCCACACCTGGGGCTCGCACACCACGGAGTTCTTCGCGATCGGCACCGCGGTCCGCCCGCTCCGCGACGACCACGTGATCGAGCGCCCCACCATGGTCCTGTCCCTGGACGCCTGACCGGCGCCTCTCATCGGGTGTCTTTTACGGCGAATAGCGCCGGGAAGGACACCCGGTCATCGAGGCGGTCATCAAGGCGCCTGCCCGCGGCGGCGCTACACGCCAGGGCCGCTCACCGCGTCCAGCAGGCGCGCGATCCGGTCGCGCAGCCCGCGCGCGCCGCGCCCGCCCGGCGTCCCCGGCGGGCGGGCAGGCCTCAGTCGCTGCCGTAGTGGTAGCGGGCCTTGAGGATCTTCACCTCTTTGTCATCGGCGCGGTAGACCAGCCGGTGCTCATCGTCGATCCGGCGCGACCAGTACCCGGAAAGCTCCCCCTTCAGCGGCTCCGGCTTGCCGATGCCGGTGAAGGGATCCCGCTGGATCTCACGGATCAGGCGGGTGATCCGGACGGCCGTCTTCCGGTCCGAGCCGAGCCAGAACAGGAAATCTTCCCACGCGTCCGGATCGAAGCAGATGCTCCTCATGCCCCGCCCGTGAGGGACTCCAGCTCCTCCATCGTCTTGACGACGGCGGACGTTCCCGCCTTGTCCCGGGCGACCGCCTGCATCAGCCGCCGGGCGTTGGCCGGGGACCGCAGCAGGTAAATCGTCTCCTGCCAGGAGTCATAGTCCTCGGCGGACATCAGCACGGCCTCGCCGGCCTTGGAGGAGATGCGCACCGGGGCATGGTCGTCGATGACCTGCTGGATAAGGGGGAACAGGCGCGCACGCGCGTCGCTGGCAGTAATGGCCATCCCGTCGTCCGCCTCCCTTTGCGTACCTACACGTACCGAATATGGTACCGGATACGTACGATTCATTGTACCATACAGGGTGCCGTGCAGGCCCAGGCCGGGCCGGGACTGCCAGACCCGGCCGCGCGCTGCTCCGGCATGCGCCCGAAGCAGGTCCCGCGATCGGCACCGCGGTCCGCCCGCTCCGCGACGACCACGTGATCGAGCGCCCCACCATGGTCCTGTCCCTGGACGCCTGACCGGCGCCTCTCATCGGGTGTCTTTTACGGCGAATAGCGCCGGGAAGGACACCCGGTC